>JAEUIF010000221.1 GCA_016795185.1 Planctomycetia bacterium
GGCTGAACCTGGAGCGGCTGCGCTTCAAGCAACTGCTGTACTGGCTGCTGCAGGTGGCGGTAGCGGCCTTGGGGGCCGAGACTGAACAGGCGACGGAACGTGCTTACCATAGGTGAGTTAGCCCACCAGCTAGTTTTGGGACCGACAAAGGACCTACTGAATCTGGGTCGCAGCGGAGCATGCCGTAACGGCCAATGCAGGTACAGCGGCGGCACGCGGGCAGCGCGGCCAGCAGGTGTTCCAGCCCGAGGTCCCAGGCGGCGCTGGTGCGGACGCGCTCGTCGGCGTGGTCGCAGTGGAAGCCGACTAGTTGGTTGAGCCGGCGCTTGAAGCTCGGGAAGGCGCGGTAGCCCAGGGCGTAGCAGTCGTGCCGGCAGAAGTGGGCGTCGCCGGCGACGGTGAAGGCCACCAGCCGGGCGTCGGCGCTGAGGTCGGCCAGCTCGGGCACCAGGGCCAACAACTCCGGCCAGGTCAACGGGGCCAGCGCCGTACACGGCTGGTAGGACACTGGCGCTTTGGCTGAGATGCCGTTCGAGACAACTGGGGCACCGGTCAGACAGCCGCCAAGCCGGCTTAACCAGGGAGGGAAGATGTTCGGGCAAAGCATGACGACCTCCTTGTCGTCGAGGATTGGTAAAGTGGTTCAAGACGGGTTGCTGGCGGCGAGCCGATCGTTGGTCGAGACGGTTGCTAGCGGAAGCCTCGGTGGTTCGCGCTGGCGTTCCAGCGCCTGAGTCACGGTCATGCGCACAAAGGCGCTGACGTTCAGGCTCAAACGTTCCGCGACCGCCCGCACTTCGGCCAGCCAGTCGGGGTCAGCGCGGAACTCTACCCGCGCGCTCTGCAGCGGCATCGACGGATTCTCCGGGCGGAGGGTGAGGATGAGGGCGCCAGTACATCCGGCACCCGACGTACCTCCAACTTACGGCAACCGGTCTACCCGGCGCAAGAGCGAACAGAAGGTTCGTGCTCGAATCTGCTTCGCGCGGAGCCGTCCGCGATCCAGCTAATGGACGTCGGCCTTCAGTTCCAAGGCGCGCCGTTCGATTTCGACGAACTCGGCCCGCCGCAAGTAGAACTTGAAGCGCACGACGCCGCATTCACCGTTGCGGTTCTTGATGATGTTCAGGTCTTGTTCGCGGAAGGCTTGGTCCTTGGCCGCGGTCGCGCCGTCGGCATGCGTCAAGACGGCGGCAATGTCCGTGGAGTATTCGATGCCGCCCGATTCCTTGAAGACGTTCAAGTCCCGGGAGTGGTAGCCCGCCCGGTTCTCGCTGGAGATGCAGAGCACGCTGGCGTTCAAGTCTCGGGCCAGACGGCGCAAGGCCGAGGTGTGCAAGTCCACCCGGTCCTTGGTGGATTTGACCCGGCCGGCATCGGCCTCGGCCAGTGGCAGGATTTGCAGATAGTCGATGGCAATCAGGCAGCGTGAGGCGGAGGCCCGTTCGAGCTTCTGCCGGGCGAGGGCGGCGAGGGCCGAAACCGTCGTGGTCTCGTCGCCCTCGACGATCGTCAGATGGCGCGCGAAGCGCGCATACTGGCTCATGGCTTGCAACACTCGGGGCCAGTGTTCCGGTTCGCCGGCCTGTAGCCGGCCGCGCAGCAGGTGCCGGTATTCTTCCTTGGACAGGCGCGCCAGGGCCTTGGCGCGCAATTCGTCCTTCGATTGTTCGAGAGAGGCGTACAGCACAGGCACGTTGTTGCAAGCTGCCACCTGACAACAAATCTGCCAGACCAGGGTCGTCTTGCCCTGGCCCGGCGGCGCCGCCAGCATGAACAGGCCCGGCGGCAAGCCGTTGCACAAATGATTCAGGTGGGCAAAGCCGGTGTCCAAGCCCTGGAAGTCGCAACCGCGCTGACGACGTTCCAGTTCGCGCGCATAGGGAATCAGCTCAAGCAGCTCGTCCGCATGGTCGGACCGAGGGGAGCCCAACGACTCGGCCCGTGCGCTCGCCAGCCGCAGCTCCTCGGCCAACTGCCGTGGGTCGTCGCCGAAGCGCCGAACCGCGTCCTCGACCTGGTGGCGGAACTCTTCCCGACGGCGTTGGGCGGGCTCTTTTTGCAGTACGTCCAGGTAGGCCTCGGGCTGACCTGGTTGCAAGTCCGAGCCCGTAATCAGGTTGACTGCCTCGGCAGGAGTCAGCACCAGGTCCGCCTGGTGCGGCCGCTGCCGTCGCAAGCGCCGGCCGGCCAGCAGCGCCGGCAAGACCAGGGCGTCGACGAACTTGTTCTGGGCCACATGGTCGAGGATCGTCTGGGCGAGCGTCCGGTACGGCTCGGTCAGCACCGACAGGAGGTCCGGCAGCCGGTTGCGGCAGATGTGGTTGCCAGCCAGTGCCGCCTGGACGACGGCGGCCTCGACGGCCTCGAAGTCGACCAGCGGCTGGAGGAATTCAGGGGCGGACTGAGACATGGGCAACTCCGTTGGGCAGGGAAGTCAAGTAGTCGTTGACGTCCTTGCAGTGGGGAAAGGTGAAAGCGTCCGCCGGCAAACCGCGCAGGCGGAATTGGGAACGTAGTTCGGCGCCAGCCAAGCGGCCGGCGGTGTCGTTGTCGAAGACGATCTGGATCCGGGCGACGTTGCGAAACAGTTCAAACCAATCGGCCTGGAAGGCATGCACGCCGGGGATGCCCACGGCGGCATAACCCAGCTGGGCAGCGCTCAAGGTGTCGATACAACCCTCGCAGACCCAGACCTGGGCAGGACTGCCCGTCAGCACGTTTCGGTTAAAGGGCAGAGGGCAAGTGACGCGCCCGGGGCGCAGCTCCTTCACGGCGGCCGTAGCGCTCAAGGCCCGCGCCTGGACGAAGACCGGCTGGTCGCCGTCCAGGTAAAAGAACAGCAATGAATGGTGAGCGAATAGGAAGTTGCCGCGCTGCGAGACCAGGCCTGACGCGCTCAACAGGTCAGCCCCGCAGTCGGCTTGCAATCCTTGCCAGGTCCGGTCGGGGTCGAGGATTTCTCGCGCGCCGAGAGCAGCGGCGCGCTCTGGATCGAGGCCGCGTCGCAGTAAGTAGGTTCCGACCGGTGTGGTGGACGTGGGCACCGCAGACCACTGCCACAAGCGCTGATAAACCAATAAGGCCGTCTGGCCGCGTCCGGACGCGCTCCCAGACGTCGAGGACGAGGTCGGACGCGACGGTCCCGACCTGGCGAGCGCTTCCAGCCAGGCTACGGCCTGCGGAAAGGTGTTGCCGCGGATGGCCCGGACCAGGTCGATGGAATCACCGAAGATGCCGCAGCCGAAGCAACGATAGCGGCCGGCGTCGGGAAAGAAGACCAGCGAAGGCGTGCGGTCGCCGCCGCCGGTATGATTGCGCGCCTGGAAGCAGCGGGCCCGGCGGTTGTCCGTATTCAGGCCGAGAGCACGCGCCACCTCGAGAATGGAGACCGCCTGGACGGCGCGGTGGGTGGTCCGGTGTGGGGTTGGCATTTCCCTCCGCGAGGGCCGCGGCCCGCATCGCGGGCGCGGCCCCTAGACTATCTAGTCTATCTAAGCGTTCTGGACCTCAATTTCGTCAAGCCAGTCGCGGGTTTCCGCGAAGGGCTTGCGGGAACTCCTGTGCTAAAAAGCGGGAACTCCTGTGCTAAAAAGCGGGAACTCCTGTGCTAAAAAAAAGGGTCTTTCAGTCGATCTGCGACTCGCGGTGCCACGCCTTGTTGAGTTCCAGCAGCAAGCGATCCTGATCGACGTCCAGGCGGAACCCGTTCAGCAACCGGGCTACCTGCAGGTCCTCAAGGAGGGTCCTCAGTTCATCGAGGCTGCGCGTGGGATGGTGGGCGTCGAAGCCCAGGTCGGTCAGCAGCTTGGCGAACTGGCGCGTGCATTGAGTGCCCGTCTGGCGGAGGATGAGCAGGATCAACCGCACCGCCTTGGGCTGTCGGTGGAATTGGCGTAACAGGCCGAAGACCTTGCGGGCCAGCAGCGTGAAGCCGATGGTGCCTTTGCTGCCCGTAAGCTCACGAGTTAACTCGACGTTCAAACGAAACAGAATGCCGTTGGGGGGTCGGTCGCGCTCGCCATGCTTCGTCCGGTGCCGCAGGCGCCAAAGCGGCCGCTCTTCCGTGCCGACGTTGACCTTGGTCTCGCCGACGGGCAGGTCATCCAGGTCCACCGGTTGTCCGGCGTCGCGGTACAGGTAGCCGAACGAGTCGAGTACGTGGACCGTCCGCGCCGCCAGCGCCGGCTGCTGCCCGGCTTCCCGCCGGTGCAGCACGACTGTTGCCCGGTGCAACGCGGCCAGAGCTTGATGAATTTGCGTCAGGTGTGTGGGGCTGTAGCGTTCCGCCTGGTAACGGCGCGTCCGCGATTGCCCGTCATCAGTGTCCCACTGGCGGTCGACGGTCAAAGCCACGGTCTTGCCGATCTCAATGATGTCCAGGATGTCGCTGGGCCGGGCACAGACCTCCTTTTCCGGATGGTCGGAGTCGAGCAGCGTGAACAGGCCCAGCAACACCGTGGTCGGAAAGGCTGGCAGGTGATTGAGCTGCGCTGTCGTCGTGGTGGTGAGCCCTTGGATGACGGAATTGGGCACGCGGAATCCTTCTGCGGGAGCTGCAGTATGGGGGCGAGACATATTATCCTTGTGGAGCTACGGGCCGCAGCGCGCCCCACGAGGGGCCCGCCTTGACCTCCGCGGTGAGGGGCAGCGTAAAGCCGAAACGTTCCAGATCGAGCCGGCACATCAAATCGGGCAGCTCGCTGACGAAATGCTGAACTTCGTCGTCCGGCACTTCAAAGTGCAGCTCGTCGTGCAGCGTCAGCAAGAAGCGGATCCGGGGATGCTCGGCGCACAGATGCCTGTGGCAACGCAACATGGCCAGCTTGGTGATCGTGGCTGAAGCCCCCTGGATGACGAAATTCTGGGCAGCGCGCTGGGCGGCCTTGTACCGGCGGACGAGGTCGCGCTCGGACCCGGACATGCGCTCATTCTTCCTGCGCGAACGCGCCAGCTGGGCGTCGGGCAGGTAGCGACGGCGGCCGAACAGGTCGTCGATGAAGCCGTCCCGGCAGACCCGCTGGTGGACGTCGTTGATGAAGCCGCGCACGTCCGGGAACTGCGCGAAGTAGTGGTCCAAGAGTTGGTTCGCCTCGTCCAAGGTCAAGTCGAGCGTACTGGCCAGGCCGGCGGCACTCTGGCCGTAGATGATGCCAAACTGAATCGCCTTGACGCGGTCGCGCTCGGCGGGGCGTTGGGCCTTGACGTCCTGCGGCGCGCAGTCGAGGCTGAAGACCTTGACCGCAGCCAGGCCGTGCAGGTCGACGCCGTTCAGGATGGCCTGTTGGAGCACTGGGTCGCCGCTGACGCCGGCCAGCACGCACAGCTCCCGCTGCACGAAGTCGGCGGCGACGATCTGATGGCCGGGGTCGGCGATGAACCCGCGGCGGATGCCGTAGGCGTCGTGTTTGGGAATCGTCTGGATGATGCCCTTCGAGGAAATCCGCCCGGTCTCGGCACCCAGCTGGTCGAAAACCGGGTGGTAGCGGCCGTCGTCGTCGAGCTGGGTAGGCACCTTGCAATAGGTCCCGTGGAGCTTGGTGAGAGCGCGGAAGCGCGACAGCAGCGGCACGGCGGGGTGCGCTGCTTTCAGGGCCTCCAGGGTTTCCTGGTCGGTGGACGCCGATCTTTGGGCCGTCTCCTTCAACGGCGGCAACTTCAGGGTCTCGAATAGGAACGTCCGAACCTGATCGTGGGAGTTCGGGTTGAAGTCGGCGCCGGCATGGTCGCGCAGCTGCGCGACGACTTCGTTCAGCTCGGTCTCGAGTACCTGGCTGAGCTGCTCGAAGTGCGGCACGTCGACGCGGTAGCCGGCGTCTTCCAGGTCGGCTAGCACTGCGACGAGCGGCACTTCCACGTCCTCGATCAGGAAGCGATTCAAACCAGACATGCTTGCTGCCTCCGCATGAGTTCCAGGGTGCAGTACACATCCTTCGCGCAATAACGCGCCACGCGCTCGACCGGCAAGCAGGCCACTTGCTGAAGTTCCTTCGTGGTCAGGCTTCAGTCGGGCACGTCCAGCTCGCGGCGCGCCACGTCCTTGAGGGCGACCGGCCGGTCGGAGTGCAGCAGGTGGGCGGCCAGCATGGTGTCCCAGACAAAACGCGCCTGGATGCCAGCCTGGTGGCGCAGCCAGTGGTACTCGAACTTGGCGTTGTGCGCGACGAGCGGCAGCGTCTCCAGGTGCAAGTCACGTAGCACCTCGGCCGCAGCCAGTTGGTCCGGCAACCGTTGGCCGGTCGAGGCATGACGATGCGCCATTGGGACGTAGTAGACCCCCGCGGCGCAGGCCAGACCGATGCCGACGAGGTCGCCGCGACGGTGGTCCAGTCCAGTGGTCTCCAGGTCGACCGCCACGACCGGCGCCTGGGCCAAGATGTCGGCGACGGTCCGCAGGGCTTCGGGCGTACGCACGATTTGCGGCGCTGTCGGGTCCACGGGCGACGCTTCGGGCGCTGCCGCCTGTAAGTCCACAAGCTGCTGGCGCAACGTGCGGCGCACTTCCGGGGCGCAGTCCGGATCGGCGTCCAGCAGGTCGACGAGCTGGAGTGCCCAGTCGGCGACGCATTGCGGTGGCGGCGGGTCCACGAGCGGTGAAGCTTCAAGGCGAGCCACGATTCCTCCGAATGGATTGCGCTATGCGAGATCAGGTCGGCTCTGGGAAAGCCGGGGACAGGTTCGCGACGGCGGCGGGTCGGTCACTGCTTCGAGACTAGCGCAGGAGCTTCCGCCGCAACAAGTCCAGTCCGGATAATTTCCGGATGCGATCCGGATGAGGCGGACACGCACCGGGTGAGTGTGTGCCCAACCGGACGCCGTCAGTCAGGCGGCCTGAGCCAGAGCGCCGCGTCGAGTGACAGTTAGGCGCCAACCGTGATCCCGGCCAGGGTGGGTCTAATTTCCGGAAATTAGCCGGGCCACGCTCTCGGCCATGATGAACTGGTCGTTCGCTGCCGATTGCCAGAAACCGTCAGCCGAGTCGAGATCAGCGAGCACCGGCTGTTCCACCAGCTTGGTGCCGGCCACCGGCGCGCCGGCCGTGACGAGCACGGTCAGCGGGCCGGCGGCATTGCTGCGGTGCTGATGGGATTCAGCACTCCCGGTCTCAGGGCAGCCCGTATCGGTCTAATCAGGACCGGCAGGCGGCGCCGTGGCGCTACTTGCGGCGCCGCCGAGGCGGCGGCGGCGGCGGCGGCTCTGGCGGCTCTGGCGGCTGCGGCGTGGTGACGCAGCACCCCCAGGGCCGCCCGTTCGGACGAAATTCCTTTGGAGTGCGGATCACCTGCGACACGTCGTAAAGCGAACTGCGCATGAACGCCGCCGTGGAAGGGAGGCGCTCCGGGACGAGCAATGGAATCTTGCCTACGCCGACGACCAGGACCCAGTACCAGGGGCGCCGGACCGGCAACGTCAGAAAGCTGCCGACGGACTGATGGACAGCGGCGCGGCTGACCAAACGCAACCGTTCCCAGGAGTCCAAGGTGGTGAAGCATGGGGTGTCGCCCAGTGCTTCACCCAGCGTCCGGTGGTCGACCAGCGCCGCCAGCGTGGCGGCCGGTGCGGTGTGTGCGTCCAGGTCGCCTCCCGAATGGTGGAGGCAGTAGTCCGTCAGCTTCCGGGCCAGCTGGACGCCGGCCGGCTTGGTCAGGTTGAAGAGACACAAGGCGGGCTTGAACTTCAAGTCCCAGAGCCACCGCGCCCGCTGGGCGAACCGGCTGCTCACGTCGTACGGGTCGGACGGCCATACCGCCTGCGACATGCACGCCTCCCTCTGCACCCAGTCGTCGACTGCCGCGGCCACCAAAGCGATGACCGGCCCGGCGTCGGCGACCTGGGACGGACGTTTGTAGGCGCCGCGGATTGAGCGTCCAGCTTTCTTGATCACAACCACCATGACGGCCAGCTCGAAGGCGACAAAAAGCCGCTGGCAGATCAACTGCCAGCGGCGGTGGAGGTCGAAGCGGACGGTTGCTTCAGCTCCAGCGGCCGAACGGCCCTGCCTAATTTCCGGAAATTAGCCATACCGTGCAGGAGATGGCAGGAAGTCGGACTACCGCCCGCAAATTGGGAATCTCAAGATCTGACCCAGGGGCAAGCGCTGTGCAGACGGCATGATTGCCGGCGGGTCGCCGTCCGCGCTGAAGTCCGGCAGAAGCTGAACGAGTTAGGTTGCGATGCAGCAGCTCGGTGTCCTGCCCTTGGCAAGCCTGGAAGCGCGTCTGCTGCAGCGCCTGTTCCAGCGGGCCATCGCTCGCCAGCAGTTCGGCCAGCGGCGTAGGTGTCGTCGGCAGCGGAGTGGTCGTAGGTTCTACTGGGTCGTCAGTCATGGGTTGGCTCCCAAAACGAGGGGATCGTGGAGATCGAGAGGCACGCGGGCGGCGCGGTCGGGTCGGGCGGGCAGGAAGCAGGCCTGGCTAATTCCCGGGAATTAGCCAGGCCCGTGCGGCGCCGTCAATCCAGCACCATATTGCCCCACTGGTCGCCCAGCAGCCAGCGCAGCGCCACCAGCTGGCCCAGCCGGCGGTCGAACTGGGAGGCCGGGGTGTTGCCTTCCAGGGCGTCTTGAGCGTCGCGCGCGGTCCGCGCCTCGACGAGCAGGTGGTCGGTGAGCCGCCGGCAGGCGGCCCGCACCTCCGCCAGCGTCCGGCCCGACACTTCCTCGAAGGGGTCGTGGATACCCAGGGCGGCCAGCTGGGTGGCGATCTCCTGCCGGATCTCACCGGGCTCGGTCGGCGGCTCGGGCTGGAGCAATTGATTGAGCACGGCGTCAGCCTGCGCCAGCTGCGCCTGTAGTTCCGGCGAGCACACCGGACGCAGGACCGGACCGCAGACCGCGAGGCAATCGCGGTCGGGGACGGCGTTCGTCAAGACCTCGTGCCCCGGGTAGGCGAAGGACAAGCCGGTCAGCGTCACCCGCGTCGCCCAGCCGGCTGCGTCCAAGGCGCCAGCGACTTGCGCCAGGCGAATGACCCGGCCAACCATTCGGTCGAGGGTGGCCCCGGTCGGCTGGCGACAGTCTTTCGGGGTGAGGAACGGAAACGTACCGTAGAGGCTGTGCGGCATGATGCTCCTTTCGGGAGATGCCAGGTGATTCCGGCCGCCGCACGGGCACGCGCCCGTCGGCGACGAGCGATATACGGAAGTACACATGCGAGGTGGCGATACCGTGGCAAGGGGGCGAGTGAGATTTTTTGACGCGCACTCCCAGTTTGGATCGGCCAGAAGAGCGGTCTGTCAGGGGTTTCGGCCTATCGTTCGATGAAGGGCGTTTAATGGATTTTTGTTGCGCTGCCGTGTGCTGTACTTCGTACAGGGCCGTTGCTGTCGCTGATGGCCCTGATGTAGTAGGCCGCGCCGGCATCTGGGCGGGCCTAATTCCCGGGAATTGGCCAACCTGGCACCCCTGCCGGCAGTTGGTGGGTTCGCCACGGAGTTCCACAACTCCACACTGGCAGAGCGAATTTGGGCTCGCCGCCCGCCCGGCGCTTTCTGGAGCACGCGCCACTGTTGCGTCGGCCAATGCGCCGCGTCGATCCGAGACTACGGCTGATATCGTCGGGCCAGACAACGTCGCGGCCATCGTCACCTCACCCCTGGACACTGTCGGAATGGCGCATAGGGATGTGAGCCGAGACCCCATGCCGACCTGGACTGGGTTGACGGACGCCACCGCCCGTAGCCTGTAGGTCTGGCAGAACCATCGGAATTGAGGAGCAAGACGATGAACCCCACCGATTCCCTACCGCACCTGCTGGACCGCCTGACGCGCATCGAGGGGAAGCTGGACGACCTGCTGCGACAGCGGGTGCCCAAGGACTGGTACTCAACCGCCGAGGTCGCCGAATTGGTGGGCAAGGCCGAGTTCACCGTCCGCGAGTGGTGCCGCCTGGGCCGCGTCCACGCACATAAGCGCGCCGGTGGCCGCGGCACCGCGCGCGCGTGGATGATTTCCCACGAGGAGCTGCCGCGCTACCAGAACCACGGGCTCTTGGCCGACGCCGTACTCAACCGGCGCTAGCGCTGGGCGGCTGCGCGTCGGCTGCGGCGTTCGCCTGGGTCGCCTCGGTGCCGAACACCAGGCGGATCGCCTGGAGTTGCTGGTCGGGGAACAAGTGCCGGTAGCGGCGGCGCATCTCTTCCGTCTGGTGGCCCATCCAGGCGTCGATCAGCCGCTGGTCCACGCCCTTGGCCGCGCAGTTCGAGGCGAACGAATGGCGGAAGACGTGCCAGCCGCGCAGCCTGGCCCACGGGCCGTCGGCCAGCGTCCGCTTAAAGTCGTCATGCGCTTCGTTGCGGGTCAGCGCGCCGGGCTCCCCCCGCCGTTTCTTGCTACGCCGGACGGTTGCCTGGTGACAAAACAACTGCGGGCCGCCGTGGTGGATGTTCAGCCACTCGGTTAGCGTCGTGACCAGGACATCGGGCAAAGGTACGCGACGGCTGGTCCGGCGGCCCTTGTTGGCGCGCTTCTTCTCGTGCAGCACGATCGTCCGGCCGGTCAGGTCCAAGTCGGTGATCCGGGCGCGCAGCATCTCGCTGCGCCGGGCGCCGGTGTAGGCGGCAAAGCTGAACATCGGGTACAAGAACTCGTGCAGCGCCCGCTGCCGCACCCAGGCCAGCACTGCTTCGATGTCGGCGAGCGACAGGAAGACGGCGTCCCACAGGTCTTGCACCTCGGCGGCGGAGAAGCCGCCCTGAGCGACTTGGCATTCGACCTGCTGCCAGGTCTGGAACGGTGGTTTCTCATCCGCCTTGGGATAGCGCAAGCCACGGTTGGGAAACGGCCCCTGGAGCAGGCCAGCCTGTACGCCCCAGTTCCAGCAGGCGCGAAAGCTAGACATTTCCTTGCGGAGCGTGGTCGGACTGAGCGGGCGACCGCCACGTCCTTTTTGTTTCGCGCGGCGGTCAAGGTGGGCTTGTAGTTGGCTGACCGTCAACGACTGGAGGGGGGACTTTTCACCGAGACTGCGAACGAAATGGCCCAGGTGAATTCGCACTGTCGCAACGGAACTGTCTTCGAGTGTGCCATTGGAGTGCGCTTGTAGGTATTGGGCGCGCAATGCGCCGAGTGTCAGCAGCGTTGGGACGGACTGGTCCTGTAGCCGTCTAGTCAGTTTGCCGTCGGACAGCAGGAACGTCGCGATGTCGGCGTCCGGCGGCATTTCGAGTCAGCCGCGCTCCAGCAGGTTGATGTTCTCTTGCAAGCGCAGCAATATGCCTTCGGCCTTCTGCCGGTCGGTTGTCTTGAGGGTCTTCTTGAATTTCTTGCGACCCCAGCGGAAGCAGACCTTGAAGTGTCCGGACGTGGGGTGTTGTTCGAGCCATGCCATTGGGGGCCGCCAGGGTCGCGGAATTGTAGTCCGGCCCAGGTCGTGGGCCAGCGACACAACACCAACGCAACGCCCGTGCTGCCCCCGAAATGCCCCCCAAACAGGGAGATCAATGCAAAAGGGACTTGGGGATGAACTCCCTAAGAGCGTTCGGAAAAAATGAAATCAGGTATCCGCTATGAGAAATCGCCAACAGATAAATGCACAAGCCAAGTGAGCAAAGGCCATTTGCAACGCAGGCAACTTGTCAAGGCGCCGCCGCACGCGGCCAAAGCCGTGT
>JAEUIF010000240.1 GCA_016795185.1 Planctomycetia bacterium
GCCGACCTCCGCAGGTGCGCGGGGGCGGCCAACTCCTTCAGCCCGCTGCCTTCGGTGGTTCAAACAATCAAAGCAGCCAACCAGGAATCAAAGATAGGGGCTGGTGAGAAATGCGGGTTAGGGTTGTGCAGGGCTGTCACCATGATGGCACCCTCCTGGGCGACTCCCTGTCTTCATTTTATCTCTTGTCCCCACAAGGCCGTAAGTCGTGTTTTCGGATAGTTTCTAAGGAGGCAGTCCATGCGCGGACGCTACAACCGCCAGATGCCGCTCCGGCAGTTGGCGACCCTGTTTGACTGCCCGCCGTCATCAGCAGACGCACCGGTCAGCTACTACATCGCTACGTAGCCCATGGTCAGAGTTCGCCTCGAACCGAAAACTGGGCGGACCAGAGAACCGGCCCCTGCGTTCGTGGAAATAAAATTCACAAACAATCGTCCAGGAGTTCTCGAAGACGGCGCCGCCCGCGCAACAGTAGTCCCGCTACGGACTTTTCGCTTCGGCCCAACTGCTCGGCGATCTGTCGTGTTGGGGTGCCGAGCAGGTCGCGCTGGATGACGACAGCGCGCTGATCTTCCTGTAGCTGTTCCAGCGCGGTGGCAATCCGCAAGAGTAATTCCTGCCGCTCAACCTGTTGGCTGGGAGAGGATTGGCCGGCAGTCAGAAACTGCTCCAGCCGGGCAGAGGAAGCTTGCATGGCTTGTTGGAGCGATTGTTCCAGTGCAATGTCGCGTTTTTGAGCACGGGCTCGCCGGACATGATCGGCTAGGACGTTGGCAAGTATACATTGCAGCCAACGAAGCAGTTCGGGCTCTTGCTGCCCCCGGAACTCAGGCAGGTCTTGATGAGCCTTGAGCAAGGTTTCCTGAACGAGGTCGGACGAATCGAACCGGCTCTGGAAGCGCGGCCCGACCTGGAGTTGTCGGATCTGGAGGACCAAAAAGGAGCGGTAGCGTTCCAGTTGCCACGCGGGTTGGGCAGACATTTCGCGGCTGGGCTCGGTAGAAGGCTCAAGCACACGCAGGTGGTGTGCGAACTGGGTACGACTCTCGCAACTATTCTAACGCTCGGGCGCTTGACTGCAACCGACAAGGTCGGCGGCGGTCGCGTCTGCTCAAAGAAAAATCCACCGCGGCGCAAGTCATCGGTTTCGGAATTGCGTCTTTTCTATTAGCGGCTTTCTTCGGGGACTACCTTCCTCACCTGACGAGAAGACACCATGCAAGCAGCGACGATCTTCCTGGCGGCCAGCCTGGCCGGCGTGTGGACCTCGGGATCGGAACTCAAGGCGGCCCCGAGCCCGGAAAAACCGGCCTGGTGGAGTGTTTGGACGGCGGCGGGCAAGACCCTGACTCATCTGGCCCAGTCCGTCCCCGGAGCGTCAGTTCTGTCGGAATTGTCACCGGGACCGCCCTCCCAGTTCAGGCCGACATCAGCCACTGAACTCCAGATCCCCTGGCCACCCTCGGTCGCGGTCAATTCTACCCCGACGGCCAAACCGCTGGGGCACGGCGAACCACGTAGCCCGGCCCGGGTGCCTGAACGGCCGGCGCCGTTGCTGGTCCAAGGAGCCGTGGGGAATGGAACGGACGACAAACCGGCCGCAGCGCTGCCACGCAAGTCAATCGACGAACGAGTTTACGATGTGCTTTTCGACGCCCTGACGGATGGGGCGCGACTCTACAATGCTGGCTATCCCACGGCTACTGCCTACCTCTTCCAGGGCACCCTGAAGGGTGTGCAACCCATGTTGGACCATCGGCCGCAGTTGCAGGAAACCATCCGCAAGAGTCTGGCCGAGGCCCAGCGCATCCCCAGCATTGATCGACGCGCCTGGGCGTTGCGTGAGATACTGGTCGACGTGCGCTCCTCGCTGGCGCCGCCCCCACTGATGCCGCTGGTAGGGGCAGGCAAGGGAAACACCCTTTGGGACCGGCTGGGTGGCGAGGCCAACGTCAAGCGGATCGTCAGCTACTTCGTCGATGCTGGCCTAGCTGACCCCAAGGTCCATTTCACTCGTAACGGCAAGTACAAGATGTCCGCCGAACAGGTCGCCGCTTTTAAGGCCAAACTGGTCCAGCTGGCCGGTGCCGCACTGGGCGGTACCGAGCGCTACAGTGGCAAGAGCATGAAGGAATCGCACCGGGGCATGGGCATCACCGACGCCGAGTTCGACGCACTGCTCCTCCACCTGAAGGTAGCTTTGGTGCGCAACGGCATCACCAATCAAAAAGACATCGCCACCATCATGGAGGCTGTTGCCGTCACCCGCGCCGATATCGTCGAACCCGTCGCAGTAGCCAGCGCTCCGGAAAAGATGGCGGCGGCCACGACTCTGTGGGAACGGCTCGGTGGGGAGGTTAACGTCAGACGGATCGTCAACGACTTTATCGACACCGCTCTAGCCGATCCTCAGGTCAACTACACCCGTGGTGGAAAGTACAAACTGACTGCCGAACAGATCGCCGACCAGAAGAACAAGCTGGTGACGCTCGCCAGCGCCATCGGTGGGGGACCGTACAAGTATGAAGGCAAGAGCATGAAGGAGGCGCACCGCGGCATGGCCATCACCGATGCTGAATTCGACGCCTTGCTTGGGCACTTGCGGGCCGCCCTATCAAAGCACCAGGTCAACAAGGTGGATGCCTTCTTCATCCTGCAAGCAATCGGCAGCCGCCGCCAGGATATTGTTGAAGGGCGGTAGGAAGAGTTGTTCCCGACCCACTGCCAACCGAAAGGCTGCCATGGCGCGCGATCACGAAACCGTCGATCACCACGGCCAGCAACTGGAAGATGTCATCCTCGCATACCTCGATGCCGTCGATGCTGGTCAGCCCCCCGCTGCGGGAGAGGTAATTGCGCGGTATCCGGAACTGGCGGAGGAATTAAGGGCCTTCTTTGCCGATCAGGCCCGGCTCGAACCGGTGCTGTCTCCTTGGCGCGGTCAGGCGCGAGGCGGCCCCCCCGGCCGAGCCGACGGTGGCGTCCTTCGGCGACTACGAAGTGCTCGCAGAGATCGCGCGCGGCGGCATGGGAGTCGTATATAAGGCGCGTCAGAAAAGCTTGAACCGGCTGGTGGCTCTGAAGATGATCGCCGTGGAGCGACTGCCGGACGCCGAAATGCGCGCCCGATTTCGGACCGAGGCCCAGCTGGTTGCCCAGTTCGATCATCCGAATATCGTCCGCGTCTACGAGAGCGGCGAACTGGCGGGCCGCCCGTACTACGCTCTCGAGTTCGTTTCCGGCGGCACGCTCGCCCAGGCACGGCGGCGCGGCCCATGGCTGCCGAAGTCGGCGGCCCGGCTCATCGCCCAGCTGGCCGATGCCGTCGCATACGCCCATCACCAAGGCGTCATCCACCGGGACCTGAAACCCGCCAACATCTTGCTCGCAGCCGACGGCACTCCCAAGGTGGCCGACTTCGGATTGTCCAAGCAGCTGCAAACTGACGCCGCCACCCTCACCCAGCCAGGCGACCGACTGGGGACACCCGCCTACATGGCGCCCGAGCAGGCTCAAGGGCGGACGGAAGCCATCGGTCCCTGGACCGATATTTTCGGTCTGGGAGCGATCCTCTACGATTTGCTGACCGGACAACCACCCTTTCCTGGAACCTCGATCCCCGAAGTACTTGAACTCGCACGGCACGGACAGATGCGACCACCCCGGCAACTGGTTCGTCGCATCCCAGCGGTGCTGGAACGCATTTGCTTGAAGGCCCTGGCAGCCGATCCGCGCCAGCGCTACCCTTCGGCAACGGCCCTGGCGGATGACCTGCGTCGCTACCTGCGCCGGACGCGCCGCTTCCTCCTGATGACGGCCAGTGCTGCCGTGATCTTGCTGATCTCCCTGGGTTGGCTGCTAAACGGCGGGCGCTCTCACCTACAGACCTTGTGGCAGCCGCCGACGGCGCCCGAGCCGTCCGTCTCCGCGAAAGAACTCGCCCGACAAGCCCGACAAGTCTTGCAAGCACATTGCTATCACTGCCATGGTCAGGATGGAAATGTCGAAGGCGGCTTCAATTTCGTCCTCGACCGCGAACAGCTGGTCACCCGCCGGAAGATGATTGTCCCCGGTGATGCCGACCGCTCGCGCCTGTTCCAGCGCGTGCGCGGCGGCGACATGCCCCCTGAATCCGAGGGCAAGCCCTTGAGCGAGGAGGAGTTAACCGTCTTGCGCCGCTGGATCGAAGAGGGAGCGCCGGACTTCGACCCGCCCGGCGCACAGCGGCCGTTCATCGCGAGCGCCCAGTTGCTACAGAGCATTCGCGCCGACCTGGAACAAACGCCGAAACGTGAACGCCGTTTCGCCCGCTACTTTACCATCACGCACCTCTACAACGCCGGTGTCTCCGAGGATGAATTGCAGTCCTACCGGCACGGACTGTCCAAACTGGTTAACAGCCTTTCCTGGGAGCCGGAAATTGCGGTGCCGCGCCCCATCGATCCGGCACGGACCATCTTCCGCATCGACTTGCGCGCCTACCGCTGGCACACCAGCGGCTGGAAGCAACTCCTGGCCAATTATCCTTACGGCCTACTGCACGCCAGCACGCAGGCCCGCTTCATCCGCGAGGCAACCGAGTGCGAACTGCCTTTTGTGCGGGCGGACTGGTTTGTCTTCGCTGCCTCGCGCCCACCCTTGTACCACGACCTGCTACAGTTGCCGCGCACTGACCGGGAACTGGAGCGAGATCTCAACCTCGACACGACCGTGAACATTCAGGAGGAACGCGTTGCCCGGGCCGGTTTCACCAGTTCGGGAGTTTCGCAGAACAATCGCTTGATCGAACGTCACCGCACTGCCACCGGCGCCTATTGGAAGAGCTATGACTTTGCGGACAACCTCGGCAGGCGCAATCTCTTCCAGCACCCGCTGGGACCGGGAACGGGTGCCAGTACCTTCCAGCACGACGGCGGCGAGATCATTTTCAACTTGCCAAATGGATTGCAAGCTTATCTGCTCATCAACGCCCAAGGGCAGCGGCTCGACAAAGGTCCCATCCAGATCGTCAAGGATCCGCGGCAAGGGGACGGGGCCGTGGTGAACGGCATCTCCTGCATGTCGTGCCATGCGAAGGGTATCGTCCCGAAGTTCGACGAGGTGCGGGACCTGGTGAAGAAGAATCCGGACGCTTTTCCCGGCGATGCCGACCAGATCCTGTCTCTGCATCCACCGCGCGACCGGTTCGGCGAACTGCTGACCAGGGACGCCGACCGCTTTGCCGCCGCGGTCAAGCGGACCGGTGCCCCGTTGAGCAACACCGATCCGATCGTGGCCCTTGCTCTCCGTTTTGAATGGGAACTCGATCTGAAGTTGACCGCGGCAGAGTTCGACATGCAGGACCCCGATTTCCTTAAGGCGCTGGAGGCGGCGCCGCTCCAGCTAGCTCGGCTCTATGGGCCGCTAAGGGTCCCTGGGGGAACAGTCAAGCGGCAAGTACAGGAGACGGCATTTAGCGAGCTGGCCGCCGAATTCCAGCTCGGTCAGGCTCCTCGCAAAGTCAAAATCGACTCCAACGTGGTCACGAACTCGATCGGCATGACCTTGAGGCTGATCCCAGCGGGCAGGTTTTCAATAGGCTCGCCACGCGACGAAGTCGACCGACGGGACGACGAGCCGCT
>JAEUIF010000247.1 GCA_016795185.1 Planctomycetia bacterium
GACCGAAGGCACGCCGCCGAATGACGCGCTGCGTTCGGTGTTGCAGGAAGCGCGGGTCGCGGAGCTGCGCGGCAACAAGGAACAGGCCAGGCTCAAGTACACGCGCGCCACCGAGATGCTGCTGCCGCGTCGCGCTCCCGACGGCAAGTTTGCCGCGCCCACCGATGACAAGACCTGGAAGTTCGTGATGGCCCAACTCAATCAGGCCACGGACTGACCGATCACTCCGCCGCCGCTCGACCGCACACCGAGGATGCGATTCATGCCCGATCCCCGCGCCAGCTACACGACCCTGGTCGGCACCCAGGCGCTGCGCCTGGTGCTGTTCGGCCGCCCCGGCGCGGGCAAGTCCTCCCTCCTCGGCGCGCTGGCGCTGGCGGCCAGCGATGCAGCCAGCGGCTGGCGACTCGACGACCGCTCGCACGGTCTGGCCGAACTCGCGTTCCGGGTGCGCGAGCAAAGTGCCCAGCCGACGCTGACGCCCGAGCAAGTTGTGCCGTATCCGGCGGTGCTGAACTTTCCGGCGACGGATGGTGGATGCACGCGCCAGGCTGAGGCGCTGCTGATCGACTGCGACGGCAGCGCCGCGCTGCATCTGCTCGAAGCGGAGCGGCTGACCGATCCGATTCAGCCACTGGGTCGCCTGGCCGACTTTGTGGCGCGGGCCGATGCCCTGATTCTCGTCGTGCCGGCCGTCGAACCCTCGGTGGACGAGACCTTCGCGCAGTTTGCGCGCTTCCTGAAGCTCCTCGAAGAAGCGCGCGGCCAGAGCATTCAGGTCAGCGGCTTGCCGGTGCTCCTCGCGCTCACCAAGTGCGATTTGCTGGCGCGCCCCGAACAGTCCCTGGCCGACTGGATCGACCTGGTTCACGAGCAAGTACTGGCGCTCGACGGCCGCTTGCGGCACTTCCGCGCCCAGCAGGAGACGGCAGGGCAGGCCGCGTTCGGCCGGGTGCAGGTACAGCCCGCCTTTGGTACGGCAGTACAGCGGCCCGCCCTCGCCGGCCAGCCGCCCGACGACCGCCGGCCCTTCGGCGTGACCGAACTGTTTCAGCAGGCCCTCGAACTCGCGGCGGGCTTTCGCCGTCGGCAGCGGCGCAGCGGGCGGCGCTTGTTCTACCTGGCCGTCCTGCTGCTCGTGTTGCTGGCGGGCATGGTGGCCGCCGGCCTCTTGCAGAGCCGCTTGCAGCACCCCCTCGATCCGCAAATCCTCAAGACGGAGGTTGAACAGGAAGCAGCCTACTATACACGGCTGCGCGAACGCGGTGCGGCGCTGGAAAACTTCTCCGATCCGCTGCTGCAAGGGGGTGTGGGCGTGCCCTGGGCCAGCTGGGCCAAACGGGCGGAAACTCTGCTGCATGAAGCCGCCGCGCCGCGGCCCGATCCAGAAGCCACGTTGCCCGAGGCGGGGCTCATGCGCTACGAGCACGTCTATCAGTCGGAAGCGGTGCGCCAGGCCCGGCGCGACTGGCAGAACACCGCGGAGAAATTGCGCCAGCGTCTCGACTTGACCGCCGCACTCGGTCTGATCGACGGCGGCAGCGAGCGCCCGCCGTTGCTGAAAATCCCAGCGCAGCCCGACTTCACGGTCAAGCAAGCGCAGCCCTTGCTGGAGCGCATCGCACAAACGTACCCGGACGCCGCCGACTGGTCGCTCGACGGCTTGCCGCGCTTCGTCGCGCTGGAATTGACCGCAGCGCTACAGGCCAGCGAACGCAACCTGCTTGTCACCGGGCAACAGGCAATCCTCGCCAAGTTGCAGGAACTGTCCCCCGATGGCCGTGAGACACCGGTCCTTTGGGGCCGCCTGCGCGACTGGCTGAAAGCCCCGATCGAATTGCATCACTGGCGCGAGCTGGCCCGGCTGGTCATGCGCCTGTCCGATCCACTCGCGGACGATCCGGTGCAGGTCTTCTTCAACTTTCTGAACAAGGGCCAGTACGAGATCGAATTGCAGCGCCTGGTGCTCAAGGTGCCCGACGGCGTGCGCGTGACGCCGGCCGGCAAGCTGACGGTCTATCATGGCAGCGGCGGCGATGTGCGCACCACCTTGACCTTCAAACGGCAAGGCGAGCCGGTGGCCGACCCGGACGACAAGCTCACCCGGTATGTCTTCGTGCCCGAAGTCGGCGAGACCTTGACCTATCGCCTGACCTATCGACCCGGTAACGTGCTCTGGGCCGAGTTGCCGTTAAAGACGCTGGACCGTCAAGACCGCGTGTTCACCTGGTCGCTGTGCCGCTCGCAGATGTACCAGTTTGAACGCCTGGTCCGCCCGCCGCGCTTGCACCGTCCCGACCAGCAAGCCACCGAGGGCGACCTGATCCCCGATGCCGGCCTCACGGTCTCGGTTGGCATCGTGCCGCGCGTTCCCGACCTGATGCCCGTCGTCCG
>JAEUIF010000253.1 GCA_016795185.1 Planctomycetia bacterium
GGCGGCCCCGGGGGCGCCGCCCCCCGCGGCCGGCGCCACCAAGACCGGGCAACGGCCCCCCAACCCCCCCCCCCCCCCGGGGGGCCGCGGGTTGGGGGGGGCGGGGGAAATTGTTGCAAAGGCCGGCCCCTCACCCCCAACCCCTCTCCCGCCAGGGGAGAGGGGCGTATGCGGCTACATTTCCCAGTACTTCTTGCCGCCGGCCGCGGCGAGCAGCGCCCGCTTGACGGCCACCTCGATCAGTTTCACCTTGTAGGCGTTCTGGCTGAGCGGCTTGGCGCCCTCGGCCGCCGCCTTGCCCGCTGCCGCCGCGGTCGCTTCGTCGATCGCCTTGCCCTCGATGGCCTTGGCGGCAGCCTCGGCAAGCACGGGGGTCGGCGCGACGTGACCGAGCACGATGCGCGCGTTGCTGACCTTGCCGCCCTCGTAGTTGAAGGCGACGGCGGCCTGCACCAGCGGCCAGTCGTAGGCTTGCTTGTGGCGCACCTCGTAACTGGCGTTCTTGACCGCCTTGGCCGGGATCGACACCGAGACGAGCACTTCGTTCGGCGCCAGCGTGTGCTCGCGCTGGGTCGGGCCGGTCGGAGCCTGGAAGAACTTGGTCAGCTCCACCGTGCGGTTGCCCTTCGGGCCGGCGATATCGACAGTCGCTCCGAGGGCGATCAGGCCGGGGGCCAGCGTCGAGGGGTGAACGATGACGCACTTGTGGCCGGTGGTGAAAACCGCGTGATACTGGTTTTCACCGTCCAGGGCAAAGCACTTTGGGCCGCCCTTGAGCAAGCAGTTGACGTGCTCGTCGCGGAAGTACCAGCAGCGGTTGCGCTGGCAGAGGTTGCCGCCGAGCGTGCCCATGTTCTGGATTTGCGGGCCGCCCACGTCGCCGGCCGCGTCCGTGAGAGCGGGATAGAGCTTCTTCAGGGCTGGGTGGTCGGCGATGGCCGTCAGCTTGACGCCCGCGCCGATCTTCGTGCCGGTGTTGCCGGCCTCGATGGTCGCCAGTTCCTTGATGCCGGTCAGGCTGACGACCTTGTCGGGCTGGGCCACGTACTCTTTTTGCAGGTCGAGCAGGTCGGTGCCGCCCGCCAGGAGTTCGGTGGTGCCCCACTTGGCGTCGAGCAGGCCGACGGCCTGTTTGACCGAATTCGGTTGGAAGTAAGTGAAGTTTTTCATTTAGGATTTCCCCCCTTTCGCCAGAGCGGCGAGCACCGCGTCCGGGGTGTAAGGCGTATTGGGAACACGCACGCCGATGGCGTTGAAGATGGCGTTGCCGATGGCGGCGGCGGTGCCGATGGTGGCCGGCTCGCCGATACCGATCACGCCGCGCTCCGGCATGTCGTGCATGTGAACCACGATCTTCGGCATGTCTTCGATGCCGCCGAGCTTGTAGAACTCCATGTCGGGGTTGACCTGACGGCCGGTGGCCCGGTCCATGATGCGGTCTTCAAACAGGGCGTAGTTGACGCCCATGATGATGCCGCCGGCCATCTGCGATTCGCAGGCCAGCAGGTTGACCACCATGCCGACGTCCTGCACCGCGACGACCTTGGTGCATTTGACGACGCCGGTTTCGGTATCGACCAGCACCTCGGCGATCTGCACGCCGCCGACCTGGACGTTGGAGACGCCGGGGTGGGCCGCCACCATCGTGGAGCTCCAGCCGCCGGTGCCGCGGGCATCGTCCATGCCGAGCCGGGCGCAGGCTTCCTTCCAGGACCAGCTCATCTTGCGGGCCGGGTCGGCGACCTTGCCTTCCTCGATCACCAGGTCTTCCTTCTTGGAGCCGAGCTTCGGCGCGATCTTGGCGAACAGGTCGTCGCGCGCCGCCTGCGCGGCGATGAGGGTCGCGGGGGCCTGCGATGGTGCGGTGGTGCTACCGCCGGAGCCGGTCGATTTGCCGAACTGGTTCTCGCCGATCTTGGCGGTCACGTCCGACACTTTCAGGCCGAGGATCTCGGCAGTGACCAGGGCGGTCAGCGTGCGCTGGCCGGTGCCTAAGTCCTGCGTGGAACTTTGCGCCGTCACGGAGCCATCCTTGCTGATGATGACGGTGCAGTCGTTGTTCGGCGGATCGCCGCCTTGCGCGCCGCCGCCCCAGGTGTGGATGGCCATGCCGATGCCGTGCTTGATCGGCCCGGTGCCCGGCCCCTTGCCCGGCGGGTGCCAGAGCTTCTTCCAGTCGGAGAGCTTCGCGGCGATTTCGATCTCGGTGCGGTACAGACCGTGACGGATGCCGGTGAAGGCGATGGGGTCTTGCGAGGCATTGGGCGGCAGGTTCTTCAGCCGGACTTCCATCGGGTCCAGGCCGAGCTTGGCGGCCCAGTCGTCGATCGGGCATTCGGTCAACACGCAGTTCTGCGGATGACCCGGAGCCCGGAAAGCACGCGCGCCGCCGGCGTTGATGCGCACGATATTGTGCTTCCGCCGGATGTTCGCGATGTGCGCCCCGACTTCATACGGATAGGGCAGCAGGCCGAGGTTGACCGTCGCGCCGCCCGCGTAGCCCGGCGTGCCGTAGCAATCCACGTCGTAGCAGGTGATGGTGCCGTCCTTCTTGCCGCCGACGCGCACCTTGCCGTAGGCCGAGGGCCGATTGCCGCCGACGGTGATCTCATCAGCGCGGTCGAGCAGCAGCTTGACCGGCGCGCCGGCCTTGCGGGCCAGCTCGGCGCAGACGATGCCCTGGATGTCCGGGCCGAACTTGCTGCCGTACCCGCCGCCCATGTGGTGCGTGATGCACTTGACGCTGGTCGGCATCAGCTTGAGGGCCTGGGCCAGCTGGCCCGCCGTGCCAGTGACAGCCTGGGTGCTCGCCCAGACGGTCAGGGTGCCGTCCTTGCCCCATTCCGCGACCAGGCCGTGGGGTTCCAGGCAGTTATGGCACTGGGCCGCCACGCCGTACTCGCCCTCGTGCGTGACCTCGGCCTTCTTGAAGGCTTCGTCGATGTTCTGGTAGATCGGCTTCTTGTCCGCGCCGGTTTCCAGACGCACGAACTCCTGGCCGACGGCAACATTGCTCGTGCCCATGCCGCCGACGGTCTTCTTGTCCTGATTCTTGAGCGCATCCTCTTCCTTGACGAAGAAGTCCAGCGCCTGGTAGGTGACCTTGATGGCCCGCAAGGCATCCTGGGCATGCTCTTCCGTATCGGCGGCGATGGCGGCGACCTCATCGCCCGCGTAGAAGAACTCCTTGCCGGGCTGCGCGATGACGTGGACCGCCTTCACGCCGGGCATCTTCTCGGCGGGAGCGGTGTCGAGGGCTTCAAGCTTGGCGCGGGGCAGCGGGCAGCGCAGGATCATGGCATGCAGCTGGCCGGGCCGGTTGATGTCGTAGCTGTACTTGGCCTGGCCGGTACACTTGTCCGGCCCATCGACGCGCTGAATTTTCGTGCCGATCAGGCGGCGCTTCTTGGGCCAGGCATAGGTTTTTTTCTGCTCTTGGTTTTGCATGGCTCAGCCTCCCTTCCCCTGGGTTTTGCACAGGGCCTCGATCGCGTGCCGCATCTGGTCGTAGGTGCCGCACCGGCAGATGTTGCCGGATAGCCCCTTCTCGATCTCGGCGGGGGTTGCCTTGGGGTTCT
>JAEUIF010000263.1 GCA_016795185.1 Planctomycetia bacterium
CACTGCACGAGCCGTCGCTCCGGGGAACTGCTGCGAGTCACGCCGGAACCGGGCGCGTTTTCCTTCGCCTTCGCGGCAGACCTGCCGGTATCATTGCAGCACCGACCGCGCCCCTTCATCATGGTGACGTAGGCGTTCGCGGTGCGGAGCCGCTGGCGTGGCGGATTCAGCATGTCGAGCACGGCCGTCCCTCGCATTCTCTGCGTATTGATCCTGTGGACAGTCGCTGCCGGGGCACGCGGCGCGGAGCAGCCGACCTTTGCCGTTCCGCCTCGGTTAGCCATCAGCAGCGCCGAACTCAAGAAGCTCAAGGAAGGCAAAGAGTTCGCGGCGCTCCGCGATACCGCCGTGCGGGCCGCCGACGCGCTGCTCCAGGAGCCGGTCACCCCGCCCGACGGCTGGGGCAACTGGGTCTTCTACTACGCCTGCCCCGACGACGGCAGCCCGCTCCAGGCCCGGAGCGCGACCGAACATGTCTGCCCGCGCTGCCAGAAGGTCTGCGCCGATGAGCGCACCGTGCAGGCGTACCGCACGTTGCTGCACGACCGCGCCAACGCCGCAGCCTTGCAACTGGGTTGGGCCTACGCCTACACCGGCGATGAGCGGTACGCGCGAGCGGTGCGGCGCATCCTTCTCAAGTACGCCGACGACTACGCCAGCTACCCGAAACGCCGCGACCGCTGGGGACGCGAGGGCTGGCTGGCCCGGCTCGGCGGCCGGCGCTACTCCCAGAGCCTCGATGAAGCCGTCGGCATTCTGCCCCTCGCCAAAGCCTACGACCTGACACGCCTGGCCGCCGCCTGGGACGAACCTTCGCGGCAGCATGTCGAAACCGACTTCTTTCGCGCCACCGCCGACACCTTGCTCTACGCGAACCAGGATGTGAACAATCACCAGACCTGGTACAACGCGGGGCTGCTGGCGCTGGCTTCAGTGCTGGGCGACGCCCCACTCGTGGACCGGGTGCTGACGATGCGCGGCGGCTACCGGGATCAACTCCAGCGGGCGACCGGCGGCGAGGGGCTCTGGTACGAAGGCGCGCTGGCTTATCACCACTACGCGCTCCAGGCGATGATCGAGATCGTGGACGCCGGCCGTCGCCTGGGATTGCCGCTGCACGAGGAGCCGCGCTTCAAGGCGATGCTCCTGGCGCCGCTCCGGTGCGCCTACCCCAACGGCCAGTTCCCGGCGATCAACGACAGCGATCCGGGTTCGATCGACAGCTTTCGGCCGTCGTTCCTGTGGGGCTGGCGGACCTACGGCGACGAGCGGTTCGCGCGGGCCTATGCCGGCCGCGATCCGCAGCAGCTGGCGGCCTTGCTGGGACCTGACGCACGGCCGGGTCCGGTCGTGGAGACCAAGTCGGAGAACCTTGCCGACGCCGGCTTGGCCGTGCTGCGCGGCGGCCAAGGCGCTGACGCCGCGTGCGTCATGCTCGACTACGGTCCGCATGGCGGCGGCCACGGGCACTACGACAAGCTCAGCATCGTGCTTTTCGCCGGCGGTCGGGAATGGCTGGTCGATCCGGGTCGGCTGACTTACAGCCACAAGGAATACCAGACCTGGGTGAAACACACGGCCGCTCATAACACGGTGACGCTCGGCGGGCGCAGCCAGTCGGCCACCACGGGCAAGCTCCTCTGGTTCGCCGCGCGGAACGGCTACAGCGCCTGCGCCGCCGAGAGCGACGGCGCGTACGCGGGGGCCAAGCTGACGCGCTACCTCCTGCTGGCCGACTCCATGCTGGTGGATGTCTTCGACGTGGAAGCGGAGCAGGCAACGCAGATCGACTGGTTCGCGCACGCCGTCAGCCAGACTTTGGAGCCGGTCGGAGCGCAGCGCCCCGGCGCGCCAGCCGTGCCCGGCGTCGAGGACGGCTATCGCCATCTGACCGGGGCCAGGGCCTGGGACGTACCCGGCGCGACGCGGTGGGACTTCGTCGCCGGCCCGAAACAGCGTCTCCGCCTGTGGCTGGCCGGCGCTGACCCAGAAAAAGTCTTCACCTGCACCGGCATTGGCTATTCGACCGCGGCGAAGGTGCCCTGCCTGATCCGCCGCCGCGAGGCCAAGCAAACGCGCTTCATCGCCGTGTACGACCTCAGCGCTGACGCCGGGTTCGTGAAGCAGGTGAAGCCGGCGGACCCGGCGAAGCCGCACGTGAATATCGAAACCAGGACCGGGCGCTGGCGGGTGGAGTTCGACCGACCAGAGGTGCGCGTGACCATCGAGTAGTGCCGATGGGGGCGACCTGCAACACAGCCCTGGCTGCGCACCAGAACAGTTTGCAAACGAAGGGTCGCTTCATGCTCAGCGCCGCTCGGCAACTGCCCCTCATCGTGCAACGTCTGAACCAGGCGCACCCGAGTGCGCGCTACGAGCTGAACTTCGACAACCCACTGCAACTGCTGGTGGCGACCATTCTCGCGGCCCAGTGTACCGATGAACGTGTTAATCGGGTGACGCCTCCGTTGTTCGCGCAATACCCCACGGCGCGGGCCATCGCGGACGCCGACCTGGCTGACCTCGAAACCCTGGTGCGGGCGACCGGTTACTATCGTCAGAAAGCAAAAGCCATTCAGAACGCCTGCCGGGCGCTGGTCGAGCGTTTTGGCGGCCAGGTGCCGCGGAACATCGACGACCTGACGACGCTGCCCGGCGTGGCGCGGAAGACCGCGAATGTGGTACTGAACATGGCGTTCGGCATCCCATCCGGCGTCATCGTCGATACGCACGTCGCGCGCGTCAGCCGGCGGTTGGGACTGACCGAGCACGAAGACGGTGAGCGGATCGAACAGGAACTGATGGCCACCCTGCCACAGTCGGACTGGATTCTGTTCGGCGCGGCCCTGGTGTTGCATGGTCGCTACACCTGCACGGCGCGCGACCCGCACTGCGCCGACTGCATGCTCAACGACCTATGTCCAAAGCTCGGCGTGGCTGCGGACGAAGTAGACGAACCCGCGGTCGCGACGCCCGCCTGTCCCTCATCCGGAGGTACTGCCGTGTCGAAGTTGCGCGACCTGGTGCCCGCCGACTGGCGCGACGTGCTGGCGGACGAGTTCGAGAAGCCCTACTTCGCCCAGCTCGAAGCGTTCGTCGCCGCCGAACGCGGAGCACACCAGGTCTTCCCACCCGAGCGCGATTTGTTCAGTGCCCTGCGTGAGACGCCCTTCCAGGACGTGAAAGTCCTGCTGCTCGGTCAAGACCCCTACCACGGCGACGGCCAGGCGCATGGCATGTGCTTCTCCGTGCCGCCGGGCATCAAAGCACCGCCGTCGCTGGTCAACATGTTCAAAGAGTTGAAGGACGACCTGGGCTGCAAGGTGCCTAACAACGGCTACCTCGTACCCTGGGCGAAACAGGGCGTGTTGCTGCTGAACGCGGTGCTGACCGTGCGGGCCCACGAGCCGAACTCGCACAAGAACCAGGGCTGGGAGCAGTTCACGGATGCGATCATCCGCGCCGTGAACGACAAGAAGAAGCCCGTGGTCTTCGTGCTCTGGGGCGCTTACGCGCAGAAGAAGGAGAAGCTGATCGACGCCGGCCGGCATCGGGTGCTGAAGGGCGCGCACCCATCGCCGCTGTCGATGAAGAAGTTCTTCGGCAGCCGGCCCTATTCCGCAGTCAATCGCGTGCTCCAGGAGTTTGGCAGCAAGCCGATCGACTGGCAGTTGCCGGATGTGTAGTGTTTCCAAGTTCGTAGTTCCGCCTTTAGGCGGCGAATCGTTCGCCGCCTAAAGGCGGAACTACGAACAACCCCGACAGTCAACCCTGGTGCTTTACGCAGTTCAATGGTCCGCACAGCGGACCCTACGGTGCGAAACCGCGCGCGGCGGGGACCGCCGCCGGATCGGCGGAGCGCCAGTAGCGAATGGCGCGGAAGTGGTCCACGGTGGCGAGCAGACGTTCGTGGGGATGGACAGCCACCGGGCCGGTTTGCCCTTCCAGCGTGGCGCGGGCCTGGCCGGTCGCCACGTCCCAGAGTTTCACTTCGCCGGGCACGTCGCTGAAGCGATTGCCGCTGCCGGTTATCAAGGTGCGTCCATCGGGCGTGAACGCCGCCGAGAAGACGTACTCGGTGTGGCCGGTGAGCAAGGCGCGGCGCTGCATCGTCTTCATATCCCAGAGGCTGGCGGTGTAATCCAGGCCCGCGCAGGCCAGCGTTTGCCCGTCCGGGCTGAACAGCGCCACCAGCACGATCTTGCGACTGACCGGCAAGCGCTGTTGTTCCGTGCGGGTCGCCACGTCCCAGATGCTGACGCTGCCGTCGTCATTGCCCACCGCCAACCGCCGGCCGTCGGGGGAGAATGAAACACAGCGCGCCGGCCCGCCGCCCGCGTCCAGCCGCGCCACGGGCTTTCCTTGCGATGTTTCCCAGAGGCCGGTGAAGCCATCCTCGCCCGCGCTGGCGACGAGTTGACTATCGGGGCTGAAGGTCACGGCGCGGATGCGCCGCGTATGGCCGGTCAGCGTGCCCAGGCATTTGCCGCTTTCACGATGCCAGAGCTTCAGCGCGCCGTTCTCACTGCCGGTGGCCAGCAGCGGTTTACTCGGTGCCACCGCCAGGCAGAGTACCGAATCCTGGTGGCACTTCAGTTCAACGGCTTCGCCCGCTTTCGCCCCTTGCAGCAGCACCGTGCCATCATCGCGGCCGACGGCGAGCGACCGGCCATCCGCGGTGTAAGCCAGGCAGATGATCTTGCGGCCGGTTTCCAGGGGGACGGGCTCGGAGCGGGCCGGCGGTTGCAGCGACCAGTGGCGGATGGTGCCATCATCGCCAGTCGAGGCCAGCGCCTGGCCATCGGGCGTGAAGGCCAGCCCGCGAATGATGCCGGTATGGCCCTTGCCCTGCAAGACTTCATCCCCCGTCGCGATGTTCCAGACCTGGGCGATACGGGCGTCTCCGGCCGCCGCGATGTGCTGGCCGTCCGGGGCGAAGGCCACGCAGCGCAGTTGCTTCCGCTGCTCGGGCACGATGTAGCGGCCTTTCAGGGTCTGCACGTTCAGGATGCCCAGCAGGTAACGCCGGGTGCCGACGATGGCGAGAGACTGTCCATCCGGGGCGAACGCCACGCCGGTAAGCGGCCCGCCCTCGGCAAACACATGCCGGCGGTGCCGATCGCCCGACACGTCGAGCAACCGCAAGGTGTCCTCGCCGACGACGGCCAAGGTTTGCCCATCCGGGGCGAAAGCCAGCGCCTGGCCCGCTTCGGGGAAGGGGCCGAAACTTCGCAGTTCCTTGCCGGTCGACATGTCGAACAGACGCACGGTGCGGTCCTCGGCGACGACGGCCGCCGTCTTGCCGTCGCGGGCGAAGCACGCGGCCAGCACCTGCAACTTCACGGATGAGCGACCCTCGGCTTCGAGTGCCAGACTGCCGTCGCGCCGCAAGGTCCGCACGGAGTTGCCCGCGAGGCAACAGGACATCAGGCCGCCCGGGAGCAACTCGCGCCGCGCCAGCGTGCCGGTGCGCCAGTCCCAGAGTTGCCAGCCTTCCGGCCCGGCGGCGAGCAGTCGGCTGCCGTCGGCATGGAAGGCCAGCGAGGTGAGTTCGCCGCCCCCGCCGCGCAGCGTCCGCTGATCGTGGCGACACAGCTTGTAGTACAAGCCCCAGGCGAAATCGCGCAGGTCCGGCGGGCAGCGTTCGGCGTCTTCGAGCATGGCCAGTGCCCGGCCGGGATCAGTCTCGTAGATGTCGCCCACCTGCGCCAGCTGGATCGTGTACAGGCTGCGGCGGCTGAGTTCGAGTTGCTCGCGGAGCAGACGCGCCTGCTGCATGGCGTTGCCCTTGAGCGTCCGTTCGTTCTCGGCCACCGAGCGCAGATGGACATTGATGCCAGCCGTACCCCCCACCAGGGCCGCCAGCGCCAGCAGCAATGTGAGCAGCAATCCGGCGGCGGCGGGCCGGCGGCGCGACCACTTCCAGATTCGTTCAATGCCGCCCACCGGCCGCGCGCGAATCGGCTCGCCGTCGAGGAAACGATGCAGGTCATCGGCCAGTGCGTCAGCCGTGGCATAGCGGCGGTGCGGGTCTTTCGCCAGGCAGCACAGGCAGATGGTCGCCAGGTCGGCGGGCACGCCGGGCTGCAAGCGGCGCGGCGACACCGGCTCCTCGCGCACCACCTGGGCCAGCGTGTTCAGCGGCGTGTCCGCCAGGAACGGCGGCCGGCCCGTCAACATCTCGAAGAGGATCGCGCCGAGCGCGTAGACGTCGACCGCCGGGCCGACGCTTCCGCCGACGCCCGCCTGTTCGGGCGCCATGTAGCTCGGCGTGCCGACTAGCACCCCGGAGGCCAGTGAAGCAGCCGGAGATTCGGCGAGCCGGGCCAGGCCAAAGTCGGCAATCTTCGGATCGGCCACGGACCACGGACCACGGACCACTGACAACAGGATGTTCGCCGGCTTCAGATCGCGATGGACAATGCCCTGCCGGTGTGCGTAGCCAACGGCGCGGGCCAGGGTTTCAAGCAACAGGGCGCAGTCGCGCGGCGGCTGCGGCTGACTTCTCAGGTGAGCAGCCAGACTGCCGCCGGCGACCAGTTCCAGCGCCAGGTAGGGCAGACCGTCCGCCTCGCCGATTTCGTAGAGCTGAACGATATTCGGGTGCGTGAGCCGTGCCACCGCTTCCGCCTCGGCCCGAAAACGACCGATGGCCTCCGGACTGGCATGTGGGCCGGCCAGAATCATCTTGATCGCCGTCGGTCGCTGTAGTTGCCGGTGTCGAGCGCGGTACACTACACCCATGCTGCCCCGCGCCAGCTCTTCGAGGAGATCGTAAGGACCGAGCGTCCGGTCGGATGCAGCGTTCGGCGAGGAGGCAGGAGCGGGCGGTGCGGGCGCGTCGCTCAGAAAGCGATGGACCTGGAACTGTTCGGCCAGCGCGTCGCGCCAGCGCGGGAAGCGCCGTGCGTAGTCCGCCGGATCGGGACGGACGCCGAGTTGCTCCAGGGCGACGAACTCGGTATAGAGCAGTTCGACGGCCGGCTCGGCGCTTTCCGCCAGTCGGGGAAACTGCTGGAACAACTCCTCGGCGCAGGGCTGGCCGGAAGCACGCACGCGGCGGGCCAGCAAGGCGCACGCCTGGCGTAATTCCTGTTCCAGTTCGGCGGCCTGAGTATCCGGGGACATAGTTCCATTATAACAGTAGTTCCGTGAGTTGCGTTTCAACCACGCACCCCACGATTCCGACCGGCAAGTCAGGCTGGAAAGCCTGACCTACTTGGGACGGCGATGGCCGACTCTCCCATTCCCGATGACCTGGCAGCGCTGCTCGACCGCGTGCGCGCGGGCGACGATGCCGCGCTGGCCGAGCTATTGCAGCGCTACGAGGTGCGACTACGCACCGCGGCGCGGGTGCTGCTCGGCCCATTGTTGCGGCCCCACCTCGATAGCCTGGACCTGGTGCAATCGGTGCATCGCGTGCTGCTGCCGGGACTGCGCACCGGCCGCTACGACCTGACGGATGCCGAGCAACTGGTATCGCTGGCGGTCACGGTGCTGCGGCGCAAGGTCGCGGATGGCTGGCGAAAACTACAGACGCATCGCAAGTGGGAAGCGCAGGTGGAACAGCGCGCCGAGGACAATCCCACCCGCGACGCCGAGTTCCGCGACAGCCTGGAGAAGCTGTTCGCCCAGGTCAACGACGCCGACCGCCGGTTGCTCGAACTCTACCTGCTCGGCTGGGGCTCGACCGAGATCGGCGGCAAGCTCGGGTGCAGCGACCATGTCGTGCGGGCGCGGCTCAGCAAGCTGCGGTTGAAGCTGGCGGAGTTGGGCGGGCCGGATTGGTTTTGAGCGTGCCTCGACGATAGGATAACTGTCTGGTTTTTCCGCATCGCGTTTCGGGTCCATCGTTATGGCTGCGCGTTACCTCATCGGCATCGACCTCGGCACCACCAACAGCGCCCTGGCTTACGTGGACCTGCAACGCAAGGGCAAGGAAGGCCGGCCCGACGTCCAGACCTTTGCCATCCCGCAACTCACCGCGCCCGGCGAAGCCTACCCCCGGCCGCTGCTGCCTTCGTTCCTCTACCTGCCCGGCACGCATGACCTGGCACCCGGCGCGACCGCGCTGCCCTGGGACGCCCAGCGGGATTTCGCCGTCGGCGAGTTCGCCCGCAACCACGGCGCGAAGGTGCCGGGCCGGCTGGTCACGTCGGCGAAATCCTGGCTGTGCCATGCGGGCGTCGATCGCTCCGCGCCGCTGCTGCCGTTCAACGCGCCGCCCGACGTGACCCGTATTTCGCCGGTCGAGGCTTCCGCGCGCTACCTGCGGCACATGGTCGAAGCCTGGAACCATGTGATGGCGAAGGACCGCACCGACGACCGGCTCGAAAAGCAGGCCGTGGTGCTGACGGTGCCCGCCTCGTTCGACGACATGGCGCGGACCCTCACCGTGGAAGCGGCCCGCAAGGCCGGCCTGGAGAACCTCACGCTGCTCGAAGAACCGCAGGCGGCGTTTTACTGCTGGCTCTCGACGCACTCCCAAGATGAAGCGGTGCAGTTGAAGCCGGGAGCGCGCTGCCTGGTCGTGGATGTGGGCGGTGGTACCAGCGACTTCAGCCTGATTCAAGCGGTCGAGCAGCAGGGCGAACTGGGTTTCGTCCGGCAAGCCGTGGGCGATCACCTGTTGCTCGGCGGCGACAACATGGACCTGGCGCTGGCCAAGTTCGTCGAAGGCAAGCTGCCGGGCGCGGGCCGACTCGACGCCGTGCAGTACGGCGCGCTGACGCAAGCCTGCCGACACGCCAAGGAAACCCTGCTCGCGCCCAAACCGCCGGAGAGCTTTACCGTCACGGTCATGGGCCGCGGCCGGCAGGTGGTCGGCGGCGCGCTGCACGCTTCGCTCACGGCACCCGACGTGCGCCAGGTGCTCTACGAGGGCTTTCTGCCGCAGGTGGCCGTCGAGTCCGAACCGCTGCGCGGGCCGCGCACCGGCTTGCACGAGATGGGTTTGCCTTACGTCAGTGACCCTGCCGTCACGCGCCACCTGGCCCAGTTCCTGAAGCGCCACGCCGCTCAGGCCGAGGGCGTGCCATCGGTGAAGTCGCTGGCCCCGGACGCGATTCTCTTCAACGGTGGTGTCTTCCAGGCGGCAGCGCTGCGCGTGCGGTTGGTCGAAGTGATGCGCCAGTGGTTCGATACGCTGGAGCATCCCTGGACCCCGCTGGTACTGACCAACCCGTCGCTCGACCTCGCCGTGGCCTGGGGCGCGGCCTACTACAGCTGGCTGCGGCACACCGGCGGCCGGCGCATCGGCGGCGGCATCGCCCGCTCGTACTACATCGCCGTGGCCGGCGGCGAGGGCGCGGAAGCCGCGAAGGCCAAGCTCACCGTCGTCTGCGTGGTGCCGCGCCGGCTGGAGGAAGGCCAGGAAATCGTCCTGCAAAAGCCGGAACTGGAGCTGGCGCTGGGACAGCCGGTCAGTTTTCCGCTTTACACTTCCACCGTGCGCGCCGACGACAAACCGGGCGACGTGCTGCAACTGACGAGCGAGCAACTGCTGCAACTGCCGCCGTTGCACACCATCCTGCGCGGCGGCAAGCGCAGCGGCACCCGCAACGTGGCCGTGACGCTGGCCGCGAAGACCACGGACATCGGCACGCTGGAACTTTATTGCGTCGGCCGCGATGGCAACAACCGCTGGCGGCTGGAGTTCAACGTCCGCGACATCGTCAAGGAACCCGCCGCCGGCGAGAGCGAGGGCGAACGCGCCGGCGCGGCGGTCACGGACATCTGGCCCGAAGTCCAGGTCCAGGCCGCCGCGACGCTGATCCGCACGACCTATTCCGACCCGCTGGCGGCTTCGCAGAGCGACCCCCGCGACCTGACCAAGTCGATGGAAGCGGCCCTCGAAGCGCCGCGCCAGGACTGGCCGACGGGCCTGTGCCGCCGGCTCTGGGAGTTCCTCTCGGAAATCGCCGAGCAGCGCCGTCGGTCGCCGGGCCACCTCAGCCGCTGGTACAACCTGGTGGGCTTCTGCCTGCGACCCGGCTTCGGCGATTCGCTCGACCGCCATCGCATCGAACAGCTCTGGAAGTTGCTGCATGCCCCGCCGCGCGCGGAACCGGGCAAGCCCGTGGTGCGGATTCAGGAAGGCGGCGCGGACTACTGGATCATGTGGCGGCGCGTGGCCGGCGGCCTGAGCGGCCAGCTGCAAAGCGCCCTCTTCGACCGGCTGCGGCCCTTCCTGCTGCCCGGCAAGGGCAAGGGCAACATCAAGCCCGGCGCCAACGAACTCGCCGAGATGTGGCGCGCCGCCGCCAGCCTGGAACGCCTGGCCCTGACGCACAAGGAAGCCCTGGCCCAGGTGCTGCTCAAAGCGATCAAGAAACCGCCGACGCCCACCTACGCCTTCTGGTCGCTGACGCGACTGGGGGCGCGCACCCTGCTCTACGGGCCGCTCAACGTGGTGGTGCATCCCAAGATCGTCGAGGGCTGGCTCGACGTGCTGTTGCCCTTCGAGCCCAGCCATCCCAGCGAGCGCCTCGGCTGGGCCTTCTGCCTGGCGCAACTGGCCCGCAAGACCGGCCAGCGCGCCCTGGACCTCGACGACGTCTATCGCGACAAGGTACTGGCGGTGCTGCGCGCCCAGTCCATCCCGGCGCACTGGGTCAAGCTGGTGGAAGAGGTGGTTGAGTCCGAGGCCGATGAGCAAAGCCAGATGTTCGGCGAATCGCTGCCGATTGGCTTGCGGCTGGTGCGCAGCGAGGAGTGAAGCCGTCCAGGTGCAGCGGTCCGCACAGCGG
>JAEUIF010000264.1 GCA_016795185.1 Planctomycetia bacterium
CCGCTGTGCGGACCGACACTGTCGGTCGCAAACTGCACGAGGTTCCTGTTTGCCGATCGCCGCTTCATCCACACTTCCAGGGTCAGCACGCCGGAGGTCGCCAGCAGCCAGGACCCGACCAGGACATGGGCGGTGCGCACCAGGTCGCGGTTCCAGAGCCAGTGGCCCGGCGCGACCGAGATCGGCGCGGCCTGTCGCACGAACCAGGCTTCGACGCCGAGCATCAGTTGCAACGCCATCAACACGCCCAGCAGCCGCATGCACCAGACCAGGTTGCGTTCCGTGCCGTGCCCTTCGATCACCAGTCGCGCCAGCCAGACAATCGCAGCCACCACGGCGAAGGCCATCAACACATGCCCGCGCTGGCCGAGCGCCCAACCTTTGTGCCGCAGGATCGCTCCCAGGATCAACTGTGCCACCAGCAAGCCCGTCAGCAGCAGGGACCATCCTTGCAGCGCAGCCTGGTCGCCGGTCGCTCGCTCCACATCGTCCTGTCGCGACCAGCGCTTCGAGGTGCAGAGCACCAGACCCACCAGCAGCGTGAACACCAGCTGCCCGAAGCAGCCGTGGACCAGGGCCAGTTCGGTGCCCATCAGGGCGTTGAGCCGGACGCGCATCCCGCCCAGCAAGCCCTGATTGATGACGGCCAGCAACGCCGCCACGCCCAGCCAGCGCACCCAGCGGCGGGGTTCCCAGACCCACAATCCCACCGCCAGCACGATCACGCAGAACCCGACCGACCAGCCGGCCAGCCGGTGCCCGTGCTCGATCAGAAAACCAACGCCCTTCTCCCAGGCGGACGGTTCGGTGAACAGGTACGTGGGCGAGGTCGGCCAGACCGGATCGACCATGCCGACTTTCTTCGTCGTCACTTCCGCGCCGAAGAACAGCAGCGGCACGGTGAGCAGCGCCGTGAGCATGGCCCAGTAGTGCAGCCAGCGCGGCGCGATCTGGCGCGCGGGGGGCGTGAGCCCCCTGTTGGAGCGCCAGTCGTCGGCCGGGGCAACAGGGGGCTCACGCCCCCCGTTCGCCTGGTCTGGTTGGACCATCTCAGCCATGCTCTTTTTCCACCTTGGGCTGCTCGGCGGTATGCGGCGCTTCCTCGGCGGGCACCTTGGCCACGCCGGGCGGCAGCGTCTGCGGCCAGAAGTCATCCTCGCGATCCGGCGCGCCGTACTCGTATGGTCCACGATAGACGACCGGCGCGATATCGAAGTTGCCGTGCGGCGGCGGCGACGGGCACGTCCATTCCAGCGTGTTGCTGTTCCAGGGATTGCGGCCCGCCTTCGGCCCCTTGAACAAGCTGTACAGGAAGTTCGCCACGAAGATGAACTGCGCGAAGCCCAGGACGAAGGCGCTGATGCTGATGAGCTGGTTCATCGGCTGCAACGGCCGCAGGAACTCGTATTGCAGCGGGTCGGCGATACGCCGCATGTGGCCGCCGGTGCCGAGAATGTGCATCGGGTAGAACGTTAAGTTCGCCGACACGAAGGTGATGAAGAAGTGGATCTTGCCCCACTTTTCGTTCATCAGGCGGCCGAACATCTTCGGGAACCAGTAATAGACGCCCGCGAAGATGCCGAACACGCTCGACATGAAGAGCACGTAGTGAATATGGCCGACGATGTAGTAGGTGTCGTGGATATACACATCCACCGTGGTCGCCGCCATGAAGATGCCCGACAGACCGCCGATGACGAACATGGAGACGAAGGCCAGGGCGTTGAGCATGGCCGTGGTCAGCTGGAGGTTGCCCTGGTAGGTGGTGCCCAGCCAGTTGAAGGTCTTCACGGCGGAGGGCAGCGCGATCAAGATGGTCGCGATCATGAAGCCGGTGCCCAGGCGCGGGTCCATGCCGCTCTGGAACATATGGTGGCCCCAGACGATGAAGCCCAGGCCCGCGATGCCGGCGATGGCGAAGACCATCGGCTTGTAGCCGAACAGCGCCTTGCGGCTGAAGGTCGAGATGATGTCCGAGACCATGCCCATGGCCGGCAGGATCATGATGTAGACCGCCGGGTGGGAGTAGAACCAGAACAGGTGCTGCCAGAGCAGCGGCTGGCCGCCGCCAGGGCCGGCCGTCCAGTTGCCGAAATTCAGCGTGCCCGGCGGCAGGAAGAAGCTGGTGTTGATGGTCTTGTCGAGCAGTTGCAGGAACAGGGCGACGGTCAGGACCGGCAAGGCGAAGGCTTGCAGGATGGCGGTGATGAACATGGCCCAGATGGTCATCGGCATGCGGAACAGGGTCATGCCGGGGGCGCGCATGTTGATGATGGTGGTGATGTAGTTCACCGAGCCCATCATCGAGCTGACGCCGACGAAGATCAGGCCGACCAGCCACATGATCTGGCCGATGCCCGAAGCCGCCTGCGCCGGCGATTCAAACCCCTGGCCGGCAGGCATGGTCACGCTGGCGATGGTCGGATACGAGGTCCAGCCGGAAGCCGCCGCCCCACCGGGCGACACCACGAAGCTGAGCAGGAACACGACGAAGGCCGGCCACATGAACCAGTACGACATCATGTTCAGCTTGGGGAACGCCATGTCCCCCGCGCCGATCATCAACGGGATCGTGAAGTTGCCGAAGGCCCCGGTCAGGAGCGGGATGATGACCAGGAAGATCATCACCGAGGCGTGCATGGTGAAGGCCATGTTGTAGAAATCGGGCGGCATGCGGTTACCCGCGCTGCCCGACCACAACCACTTGCCCAGGATGGGCACCTCGGCGTGCGGCCAGCCCAGCTGCAACCGTACCAGCCAGGCCAGCAAACCGCCGACGAACAGGAAGATGATGCCGGAAAACAGGAACTGTATTCCGATCATCTTGTGGTCTTCGGAGAAGACATACTTGCGCATGAAGCCCAATTCGGGATGGTGGGCGTGAGCCTCGGCGCCGTGGGAAATACTGTCGCTCATGCGCGGCCCTCGTGAAAAGTCCTGAACCAGCCGGTTGGACTGGTGGTAGTTTGCTCGACATTCTCTGCCCTCTCCCTGGTGGGAGAGGGGCGGTGCGGATTACTCGGCGGCTGCCGGCATGCGGGCGTTCTGGGCCTTCTGCTGGAAGTCCAGCCACTTGTTGAAGTCCGCGCGGTCCTTGTGGATGTAGAGGCGGCCCTTCATCATCGAGTGCCGCGAGCCGCAGAACTCGGCGCAGGCCAGGTCCCAGATGAAATTGCGGTCGCCGAACTGCCCGGTGTTGTGGTTGAAGCCGTCCACCCAGGTCTTGGATTTCTCGTCGTAAGCGGTGTTCCAGTCGTTGACGGCGAACCAGACCGGAATGACCTTGCCGGGCACCGCATCCTGCTTCAGGCGCAGGTGCGGCAAGAAGAAGCTGTGCAGCACGTCGCGGGTCTTGAGGTGAATCAGCACCCGGCCCGCGCCGCGCTCGTCCATCATCCAGGCATGCACGGCGTTGACGTCATGCACGTCGTCGTACTGGCCGAAATCCTCGAACGGAAACTCCGCGAGCTTTCTCCAGTTCTCGGGGCCTTTTGGATCGCGCTCCCAGCGCTTTTGCTCCTCGGGACCGGGGTAACGAATGCGCCACTCCCACTGCCGGGCGACGACCACGATCTGATTGACCGAGATGTCGGGCCGGGGGAAGTTCTTGGTGTACTTGATCTCTTCCCAGGTGCCGATTTGCAGCACGGAGATCAGGACCAGGATGCCGGCCGGCACGATGGTCCAGATGACTTCGAGCTTGTGGTTGCCGTGGACGTAGGGGGCTTTATAGCCAGGCTTCGCGTCGCCGAATTTCCAGATGTTGTAGACCAGCAGCGCCTCGGTCAGCACGAAAAAGAACGTGGTGATCCAGAGGATCATGTAGAACAGGCGGTCGGCGGCGTCGCCGAAAGTGGACACCTGCTTGGGCAGCCACCAGCCAGGCACGAAGGCGGCCACGACGAACAGCGCAATGCACAGGACGATGATGACGCCAAAGACCGCAGCCCAGAACTTATGCACGGGTTCGCTCCTGCGTGATTTCCGAAGACGACGGCGAGCCGCCGAGCTTATCCCGGCGGGGATAAAGCCCGCCGCTCACCAACACTCCTGCGGAACAGGGGGTCAGTCGATCTTGATGCCGTACTTTTCCCGCATCGCCGGGTAAGGCAGCACTTGCAGGAAGTTGACCAGCGACCAGAGTCGGTCCTTGCCGGAAGCGATCTCGTCCTTGGTGGTCGGCTGGAAGTGCGGCGAGCGCACCATGCCGGAGCCGGCGATGCCGTTGTGGATGCGCCAGTACAGGTCGATGGGCCGCCGGCCGCCGCGATAGACGCCCAGCGTCAGGTCGGCGGGCCGGACCATCGTGCCCCAGGCGTCGTAGCGGAACTGGGCCTTGCGGCCGTAATCGGTGTGGCACTTCAGGCAATCGCCGCCCTGCTTGTCGCCGGGGGTCTTGAAAATGTCCCAGCCGTCCTTGACTGACTGGGCGAAACCCTCCTCGCTCTCATACGCCTTCGGGTAGGGCTTCGGCGTGACGACCGCGCCCTGCTGCGAGGAAAACCAGTTGTCGCCGGAGGTCGGCAGCCAGCTCTGGATCATTTCCTTGTCGTTGTCCCAGGTGCGTTGACCGGCGGGGAAGGTGAGGAAGTTCTTCATCGAGTTCAGCTCAACCTCGCCGCGAATGCTCAAATGAATGACGTAGGCGGTGATGGCCGAAAGTTCCTCGTCGCTGAGGGTACTGAAGGCGGGCATGGCCGTGCCGTCCAGACCGCGGCGCACGGTGCGTGCCAGGTCTTCCTTGCTGGCGCGCATCTCGCGACCTTGCGGGTCGCTGATCGAAATAAACTTGTAAAGGCCGGGACGATAATCGCGCGGATGCGGGTTGATCCAGAACGCCGTCGGGCCGCGGCCGTCGCCAGCCAGTCCGTGGCAGTGCAGGCAGTGCTGGCGATAGAGCAGACTGCCGGTCGCCAGCTTGGCGTCGGTCTGGTCCAGCTCTTCCCGCAGCCGCAGATTAAATTCCGCGTCGGGGCCAGCGGTGCGTGGCACCAGCGGGGTGCCGAACAACTCATCCATCGTGGTTTGGAGCACAGCGCGATCATTGGGTGCCAGCACGGACGGATCGAGCGGCGGGCCGTCCTTGAGCATCGAATGCAACGGATGGTTGGGGGCGTTCAGCGCGAGCATGTTCATGATCGGCAGCACGCCGGGGCGGTCGGGGACGGCGGTCTCCGTGGTCGGCGGCTTGACGATGATGGGGTCCGTCCGCACCGGATAGCGCAGCTCCGGCGAATAACCGTCCGGGTCGCCGCAGCCGGCCGAGCACGCCGCCAGCAGCACCACTGCGGACAGCCAGGTCGCACACTCTTTCCTGGAACCGGAAGCACAGGTCACGGGAACTGCCTCCTGGGTGGATTCATCCGTGGGGCCGGGCCGATGCGCCGCAGCGGCGGGGGAGCGATGCCCGCAAGAACTCCTGGCTGTGGGTATTCTGGCCCGGAACGTCGATTTTTGTAGGTCTCCGGGGCGGGATGTCAAGACTCGCGGGCGCAGCGCACCGGGGGGAAGGTGAACAGAAGTCGTCCAGCGGCGGCATAGTGCGGCGGATGCAACTCTGGTGCCGCCGCCAGTCGGCGCGACCAAGTGGCGGAATCGACCGGAAAACGCGCCGAGCTTCACGGCGCGCGCGCTGGGGACTGCCAGGAGTGAGAAGCCCAGCCGGCGGCTTTCTCAGTTCGTAGAATGCGCTTTCGCCCGTTTTTTCGAGGTGGGACGGATGTACGCGCTGGGTCGCACGCTACAGTTTCTGGGGTTGCTGATTCTGCCGATCGGCATCGCCGGCAACCTGGCCGAGAGCTTGACGCTCTGGCAATCGCTGAGCGTGTCCGGCGTGGGTGTGGTGGTCTTCTACTTGGGCGTCATGCTGCAAGGTAAGAAAGAATAACGACCGGCGAGCCTCCCGCGTAAGCGGGAGGAGTTTTAGCCGGCGAGCGTAAGCGGCGGGAGCCTTGGCCGGCGAGCCTCAGCTTTCATCATGGATTGGCAATCCATTCACCGCTGGGGCCTCGGAACAGAAAATCCAAACGGTTCAACACGTCTCGGCCGAGAATGCGTTCGTGGCCAATGAAGTCGGCTTGCAGCCGACACGGGTATTCTTGCCCATCCAGGTAAACCCAGACTCGAAAGTGAAGGGTTGGCGCCGTGGCGCCCGCGACGCCACCCATCCGGCCTGGGCTGCCCTGGGCGGCACTGAGTTGAAGTCGTTGGCAATCGGCCCAAGGGATCGCACTGGCGTCTGGCCCGTGTCGGCGATGACTCGATCCAAGATCACGCCTGGCGTCTTACTCGCCGGACGAAACTCCAGGTTGAGGATCGGCAACGGCTCGCCAGGGTAGGAACCATCGTAAGCAAAACCGACACGGCGCATCCGAGTCGGCTCGTCCTCATGCCCGACGCAGGTAACGAAGGGGTATTGCCCAGACGTCTCCGCCGCATGAAACACGGCGACGGGACTGTTGCCCGACGCGACCACCGCACCATTGGCAAAGCCGATCCATTGATCACGATATTGGCTGAGCAGCTGGTCGCGCGCAGCCCAATAGGCCGCCTCATTCTTGCGCCAGTCGGGATGAATCTGTCGAGCGATTTCGGGAGGTAGATTGTCGGCCAAGCTCTGCATCGGTCACCTCGGGCGTATCTCATCCAAACGTTGTTGCCGCAATTCCGCGAGCCGCCGCTCGACCTCGGACCGATCAACCCCACGCCCCACCAAGAACTTCACCGCCTCGTTCAACCCGTCCGGCCGCTCGTTTGGACCTTTGGTGTCCCAAATCGGCACCTCGAACGTGATTCCAAACGAGTGCAGTAATTCTATTTTGAGCCATTGAGCCTTGGCTCGCTGTGGCGGTGCCTTGAAGTCCCGACCGAGCGGAACCATCGGAGCTTTGCAACAGGGACACGGGAAGGGCCGCAGTGACTCGCGCCAAGATGGGTGCCCGGAACCGCGCTGCTTGAACGCCTTGCGACAATCAAAACACGCAAAGTGCTGTGGGTGTTCCGCGCCGACCAGTTCCCGTCCGCGAACGCGCAGCGGCTGCTGTGCCCCTAACGCCGCACTGCTTATTCTTCGTCCTTCGCCAGATTCGGATCGAGCCGGATGGCCCGCTCGTAATCGGCCCTGGCCTTGTCCGCATCGCCCTTGGCGGCGTAGGCCCGGCTGCGATTGCGATAGGCCAGTGCCAGTCGTGGGTCGATCTTCAAAGCGCGGGTGTAGTCATCGATGGCCTTGTCGTACTGGCCGAGCAAGCGGTGCGTCAAGCCACGCTGATAATGAGCCAGGGCATTCTTCGGGTCGAGGCGGATGGCCTCGGTGAAGTCTTGCAGCGCCTCGGTGAAATCGTCCTTCTCGACATACGCCTGGCCGCGCTGGAAGTAGAACAGCGGGTCGCGCGGGTCCACTTCCAGGGCCTTGGTGAACTGCTCGATGGCCTGTGGATATTCCTTTTGATCGAAGAAGGTGCGACCGCGCGCGAAGTAGGCCGCGGCGCGCATCTGCCGGCGTTCCTCGTCGGCTTGCTCGCCAGGGTTCTTGGCCAGCTTGCGGTCGGCGACGGGGGCCCCGCCCTTGGCGGCAACCCCGGCGGGCGCCGGTCGCGGTTTCGCGGGTACGGGCGCGGGCGGCGCGGCCGGGCGCGGCTTGGGCGGCGCGGCGCTGGCTGTCACGGGGCCGCCGGCGGGAGCTTTCACCGCGGGTCGCGGCGCAGCACCGGGCGGTGGGGGCGGCGGCGTGGTGCGCGCCGCGCCGGGCAACGCCTGGGTGCCGGTCGCCGATGGACTGGTGCGCACAGGAATTGGCAACGGCGGCACGACGGGCGCGTTCGGTCCCAACTTGGCCTTGGCCTGGATGGCCTCCTCGCGCCGCAGGCCCGCGTCCGGGTGTTTCGCGTCGAGTTGCAGCACCGCCGAGTAATCGGCAATGGCCTGATCGTAGGCTTGCCGGGCGACACAGGCCAGCGCGCGATTGTAGTACGCCATCGCGTTGCGCGGTTCGAGCTTCAGCGCCCGGGTGAAATCGGCGATGGCCTTGTCCGGTTCGTTCTTGAAGCGATAGGCATTGCCGCGATTGATGTAGGCCACCGCCAGCTGCGGTTCGTGCTTCAGCGCCAGACTGTAGTCCGCGATGGCGCGGTCGTACTCGCTTTCCTCGGCGAACGCCAGGCCGCGACCGTTGTAGGCCAGGGCGTTCTTCGGGTCGATGCGCAGCGCCAGGCTGTAGTCGGCGATCGCGCGATGCCGTTCGCCGCGCTCCCAGTAGGCGGCAGCGCGAATGGAGTACGCGGCGGCCAGCTTGGGATCGAGGCGAATGGCCTCGCTGCAATCGGCGATGACCGCGTCGAAGTTGCCCTTCTTGGCCTGTGCCAGCCCCCGGTTCATGAAAGCGGCGGCATTGTGCGGTTCGATGCGCAGGGCGGCCGTGTAGTCGGCGATGGCCCGGTCGTACTCGGCGCATTCCAGGTAGGCGTTGCCGCGCTTGATGTAGCCGCCGAGCAACTTCGGGTCGAGGCTGATCGCCTTGGAATAAATGGCGACGGCCCGCTGGTAATTGCCCTGACGCTTGAAGGCCATGCCGCGATTCAGATAGCGCTGGAGCAGCACCGGGTCGGCCTTGGCCTCCGGCGTGGCGGGCGGCAATTCGATGACCGCCGACGACAACGGCGCGGGCGTCGGCGCGGCCGAGGGCGGCACGGGGCGCTCGACCTCGGCGACTTGCAGCTGATTGAGCCGCTTCAACACCACCTGGAAATTCGGCGGTCGGCGGCTGACCTGACGCGAGGTACACTGGCCGAGCACCTTGCGCCAGGAAGCCGGCATGTGTTCCTTCAACTCGTCGTCGGGTTCCGCGACGCCCAGCAGGGCGTAGTAGCAGAGCCGACCGAAGCTGTAGATGTCCGACGTGGGCCCCGGCACGACGCCGTCGAGCAAACCGAGTTGTTCGGGCGACAGGTACGGCAGCGTCGAGGCAGCGCTCACGCCGAGCGTCATGCGGGCCGCGGTCGCCGCCGAGGAGAGCGGCGCGAACAGCACGGCGGGCTTGACCGCAAGACCGAAGTTGATGAGCTTCACGCGCCAGGCCGGCCCTTCCTTGCGCAGCAGCAAGCTGCCCGGCTTCAGGTCGCGGTGCAAGATGCCGCGCTCGTGGGCCGAAAGCAGCAGTTCGGCAACGACCCGCATGATGCGGAGCAGGTCGCCCGGCGCCAGCGCCCCCTGCTGGGCCACCAGGTCGGTCAGCGTCGTGCCTTCAAAGTAGTCGCCCACCATGTAGGGCCGATGCTTGGCTTCATCGGCGTAGTCGCCGTCGCGCAGGCGCACCATCGCCGGATGGTCGAGTTCGTCGAGCATCCGCGCTTCGCGGAACAGGTCGGCCACGGGCGCGGCCAGCCCTTCGGGCCAGAGCATCTTGACGACGACGCGCGTGTTGCTGGCCCGGTGCTTGCACAGCAGGGCCACGCCGGACGGCTCCGCGCCGAGAATGCGTTCCGGCTCGAACTTGTCCGGCGGGAAGTGCGCGAACCGTTTCGGGTCTTGCTGCACCGCGCGCTGGAACCACGACAGGGCCAGCGGCCAGTCGCGCTGCTCCAGGGCCAGACGGTAAGCGTTGTAGCTGACGAGGGCTTGCAGGTGCGGGTCGGTCAGTCCGCCCGCCGCGATTTGCAGATCGCGCTGCGCGGCTTCGAGGAAGCCGGCGGCGGCTTCCAGCAACCCCAGGCCGTGCATCAAGGCCGGGTGCTTGCGCCGCAGGGGGTCGTTGAGCGCATGAATGCGGACGGCCAGTTCCTTG
>JAEUIF010000293.1 GCA_016795185.1 Planctomycetia bacterium
GACCGCCGCCGCCGTGGGATTGGTGCCGCTGCGTTTCATCGGCGCGATCTCGACGAACCCACCGTCCTCGCGCCGCCGCGATTGCACGAACGCCGCCAGCTGTTCCGGTTTCGGGAGCGGCTTGCCGAGCATCTCGTAGCAGAGCGCCACCAGGAAGGCATGGTAAGTGCTGCCCGAAGCGCTGCCCGGCAGCTTGCCGTAGCCGCCATCGGCGGTGCGAAACGTTTCGAGCAGGTCGGCCACGCGCTCCGGCCAGTCGGCGGGGCTGGCGGCGAGGGCGTCTGGCCCGCCGGCCAATTGCACGAGCATGCAGGAATAGAGCAACGAGAAGAAATCGACGACGCCGGCTTGCTGATGCAGACAGCCACGCAGATAGCCGGCGCAGCGCTCGGCGATCTCGGGCGTCAGCGCATCGAGCACGGCCAGCGACCGCAGCGCGAAGCCGGTGTAGTACAGGTCGGAACCGCCCTGCCGGCCGGAGAAGCCGCCATCCGGGTTCTGAGCTTTGCGAAGATAGGCAAGGTGCGGCGCGCGTTGCCCTTCGGGTAAGCGGTCGAGCCCCGCGAGCAGGCGTTCGGTCAGCGCTTGCAGATAATACTGGTTGGCCATGCGGGGTATCTTATGGTTCCGGCACCCGGTTCGTAGTTCCGCCTTCAGGCGGCGAGTCGCTCGCCGCCTGAAGGCGGAACTACGAACCAGCGAGCCCTCTCACTTCCCCGCTACCGGCTTCAATTCCTTGATCCACGCTTGCAGCATTTGCAGCGCGTCGCGATCCAGTTCCGACGTGGCCAGCGGCGGCATCTGGCCGGGGCCGCGACGTTGCAACCGCTGGTACAGCACCGAATGTTCCGGGTTGCCGGCCTTGATGAGCTGCGGTTCGGGGATGTCGAAGTGCTGGTGGCGCGGCGGCACGGCGAGCAACTTGGTCTTCAGCCAGTCGGTGGTGAACTCCAGGTCGATGGCCGCGTTGCCGCCGCCCGCCGTGACGTGACACTGCGCGCAGTTGGCGTGCAGGTACGACCGCGCCCGCTGTTGCAACTCCGCACGCGCGTCCAGCGGATCGACCAGCCGGGGCAGTTGTTCCGGCCTGCGGGGCAACTCGTTCGTGAAGCGCGGTTTCGCCCGCAGTTCGTCTTCGAGCTTGCCGAGGTCGTTCTGGACCACCCGCGCCGTGGGCCGTGCTGCCGGGAACTGCCGCAGGAAATCGTCGAGGGTGCGCTGCCCGCGCTTGACCTCGCGGAAGTGATCGAGCCAGTTGACGCGAAACAGGCCGAGATGTTCCAGCGTCCGCAGCTGATTGTCGCGGACCCCGTGGAAGTCGTGGTCGCGGTTCATTTGCAGCACGCTGGTGCCCAGCACGAAGTTGGCGGCCCGGCTGTGGCAGACCAGGCACTCGGCCCGGCTGGGATAGTGCCAGCGCTGGGTCCGCTTGCCGTTCGGCGCGGCCGGATCGGCGATGATGAAGTCCTGATCCTTGCCGGCGGCGGGCAGCAGCGTGGCTTCCGTCTGCGCATCGTTCCAGACGTAGGTATAGCCGACCCATTCGCCCTGTTGCCTGGTCAGCAGGCGGGTTTCGAGGCGGCGCGCCGAAGCGGGATCATTGGCCCGCAGTTTCAACGAGAAGGACTTGACCAGCACGGTGCCTTCGGGGAAGTTCCAGCCGCGATTTTCGGTGTAATCAATGACGCCGTCGCCCGGAATGGCCAGGAAGCGTTCCTTGTCCGCGCCGTCGGACCAGAGCGGCGCGTTCACCGCATACGGGATCAGACCGGGAGCAGGACGATGGTCCTTTACCGAGGCGAACAGGCCGGTTTCGCTCAGCAGCGTCGGGAACTGGGCGGGATTGGCTTCCTGCGGCGCGCGTTCGAGTCGATACAACCCGCCGCCATAATCGACGATCAGCAGTTCGCCGCGCGAATCCAGCCCGAAGCCAGTGATTTGCAGCGTGGTGTCGGCCAGTTCCCGATGCCAGGTGACCTTGCCCTGCTGGTGGCGCACGCCCCAGATTTTGCCCGTGGACCAGTCGCCGTAGATATACGTGCCCTGCAACTCCGGAAACAATTGGCCGTGATAGACCACCCCGCCCGTGAGCGAACGAAACTCCGAGTGATGGTGCTCGACGATGGGTTTCGAGATTGGCGTCGGCCCGGCCTGGCGCTGCGGGTAGAACGGTTGGCTGCCCTCGAACAAGCTCCAGCCGTAATTCGCGCCCTTCTGCACCAGGTAGACCTGCTCCCATAAATCCTGGCCGTTGTTGCCGACCCAGAGGTCGCCGCTCTGGGGATCGATGTGCAGCCGCCAGGGATTGCGGAAGCCATAGGCCCAGGTTTCGGGCCGCGCGCCTTTCGTCTTCAGAAATGGATTATCGGGCGGGATGCCATAGTGCTTGCCATCCGCCGGCCGGTCCACGTCAATACGTAGCACCTTCGCGAGCAGCCGCGTCAGATCTTGCCCGGCGAGATCGGTATCGGAATCGGAGGTGCCGTCGCCGGAGGAGATGTAGAGCATACCGTCGCGGCCGAACGCCAGGTCGCCGCCGTTATGGCCATTCGACGGCCATTCGATGACGACCTGCTCGGACCGCGGATCGCAAGCAAACGGCGGCTGCCGGCCGACGGTGTAGCGCGACACGCGCGTGGTCTTGGCGACTTCGGGCTTGAAGCGCTGGCCGGGGATGTCCTTGTCCTCCGCCGTGCAAGGCCCATTGCTGCCGACGTAGAGGTAGCCGTTCTGCCGAAACTCCGGATGAAACGCCACGCCATAGATAGTGCGGTCGATGCTCAGCAGCACTGCGGGCTGCGCACCTTTGCCGTCGTCCGGCAAACGCAGGATGCGGCCCGGCCCGATCCAGGGAATGGTCTGGTGGACCAGGAGCAACGACTGCATGCCCGGCTCATGCACGACGCCCATCGGGTTGGCAATTTTCAACTCGGCGAAGGTCCGCCGCACGCGGTACGGCGGCGGCGGCTCGGGCGAGCCGATGACCTTCGAGGTATTCCAGGGGATACGTTTCTCGATGCCGAAAGGCTTGGCGGGTAGTGGTTCGGGAGCGGCGGAAGTGACGGGCCAGCAAGCGGCGGTGAGGATGAACGCAGCGCCAAGGCAGACCAACCACAGGCGAAGGGGTGCGTTCATGGAACACCCTTTATCAAGGTAGCATAGGCAAACGATTAACAACATGAGACGCCAAGTAGCCACGTCGAAGCAGGGGGCGTGCCTGTCACAAGGAGATCACACTCTGTAGAAACTGCTTCGCCCGCTCCAGGTCGATGTCGAATTCCGGCTGCGCGATCAGGTTGTTGACGGCCACGCCCTCAAACTGTGTGACACCGCGCGAGTTTCGGCCCGACCAGTGCTTGAGCACCAGCGTGGCTTGCAGGAGCCTGGTCTGAAACATCGACACGAGTACGGTATTGACGATCTTTCCTGGATCGACGCCGACAAAGTAGAACAGGAAGACCGTCCGCGAGCGCGCCAGGAAGTCCAACATCTTGTCGAGATTGTACGCCTTCGGATTGGAACTGAGAATCATGATCTTGGTCTTCACGTCCGTGGCGGTGTCGAAGGACGCGAAAGCGCGGTTGTAGTCGCCGAGAGCATGGTCGGTCTTGAACCTGGGAATGGCGCGGTTGCCCGCCTGCAAGGCGGCGACGAGTTCCTGCCGCAACGCCTCGTCCTCGCCCGCGATCAGGTACTCGATGATCCGACCGCGAACGTTGACGTTCTCGATGAGGGCCGCCAGCAGAATCTCGGATTTGAACCGATTCACCTGGGCGTCCAACTCCGACCGCAAGATGGCGCAGTCCGCGGAGCCGACGAACTGTGCCGCGCGGTCGGGCGCGGCCAGAATCGTCGATGCGGCCGAAGCACTGACGACGAACTTACTGCCCGTGGGCGAGATATGGTTCGTGGCTTCCACCAAACGGGCGAGGTTGCCATCAAAGCCAATGCCGGCATGAATCGCGAAGAGCCTGCCGATATGCTCCGCCGCATTGGGAATGCCCTCGAAATCCCGGACGATATCGGAGCCATTGAAGCTGCCCCGGATGTTGTTCTCGCGCAGTTGCTGGGAGCTATGGCTGATCTTCTTCAAGAAGGTGGTATTGGCCAGTAGACAGTGATTCTCCGTCGGCGTGACCAGGCAAACGATGAAGGGACGATCATCGTACTTCCGGAGATTGGACAACGACAGCACCGTGTTGCCGAAGTTGCGATTCGTGGCCGAACTAAATCGCACCGCGAACTCGGCGCCATAGTACACCGAACGGTCCTGCGTCAAACCGAACGCATCGGCGATGATACGTGCCAGGCGAGCCTTGTCGTTGATCCCGTGGTGCGCTCGGATGAGGTCCCGCAGTCTCCGAACGCCTTCAGTCATCGAAGAGCCCCTGTCGCTCCGCCAGGCGCGGCTTCTGGTCCGCTCCAGTATTTCGTTCCCAGAAGACGCCTTCCGCATAGCCCTGAATCGCCGTGTCGTTTTCAGCGAATCTGATGCGTTTCAACGCCCAGCAGCAATAGTCTCGGTCCACTTCGATGCCGCAATACCTGCGTCCCAGCTTCTTCGCGACCACGGCGCTCGTGCCGCTGCCCAGAAAAGGATCGAATACCAGGTCCTGCGGGCGCGAGCTGGCCAACACGAGCTTCGCGATCAGCTTTTCGGGTTTTTGGGCGGGATGGTCGGTGTTCTCCGGCATGGACCAGAAGGGGACCGTGATGTCCGACCACAGGTTGGAGGGATGGGTCAGCCGATAGTTGCCGCTCTCGGTTTCCTCCCAATCCTTGGGCGCGCCGCGTTCCGTGCGGTAGGGCGCGACGACGCGCCGTTTGAGCTTCACGGATGCCACATCAAAGTGGTAGTCGTCGCTGACCGTGCAGAACCAAATATCTTCCGTGTTGTTCTTCCAGTTCGCCTTGGCGCCGCGACCTTTTTCTCGTTCCCAGGTGATCCGGTTTTGCACGCGGAAATGCCGGTCGAGGATCGGGAAAATCACCGTGGAAGTGCGCCAGTCGCTGCAAACGTAAACGGTGGCCGTCCGCCGTAACCACGGCAGGAGCGCGGCAATGACCTCGTCAAACCAGGTCGCGTACGCGCCGGCTTCCTGGGCATGAAAAACATGGCCGTTGTAGTTCTTCGTGAGGTTGTAGGGGGGATCGAGAATCGCGAGATCGACAAACGCGGGCGGGAGCCAGTGGCGAACGTCGTGAAAATCCTGGTGGATGATGCGATCGACGATTGCCTCGGGGCGAGCGGGAGCGGAGAGACGCAAAAGCCCCGAAGCGAGTTCGGCGATCTCGGCGTCACTGCAAGTGAGCGTTCGGTTCCTTGGCGCGCGTTCCTTCATCACCTATCCTGTCGGTATCACAGCAAGTTGACGCCCGGTCACTCCGACACAATCACCTTCGCCCGGCGCAGCACGAACTCGGGCTGCTGGCTGGCGAAGCCGTGCTCGACCTGTTCGGCGATGCGCAGGCCGTCCATGCCTTCCTGACGCCGGCTGCCGACACGCTCGTGGATCGCGGGATTGTACGCCTCGCCCAGCACCGCGTCGTAGGGCTGGATGCCGTGCCGCTGCACGGATTCTTGCACCTTGCGCGATTCGATCTCCACCGATTCGATCCAGCGCTGCACGGCGGCCTGGTCGTCGGCCGCCGGTTTCGCCTTGACGATGCGCTCGAGGTCGAAGCAGATGTCGAGAATTTCGTTGAGCACGTTCAGGCCGACGCGCTTCTCGCCGTGAATCTCGCCCCGCAACTGCTGGTAGGCCCGCTGCTGGTCGGCGACGTGGCTGTTGAACTTGCCGAAGATGTCGTCGCGTATCGTGCCCAGCGTCTTCTCGAACATCTTGAGCTGGCGCTTGGTGATCTCGCGCAGGGAGATCATCTCCTCGGCCATGCGGTACAGCGACGAGGAGGCGACCGTGCGGCCCTCGCTGGGCGCGGGCTTGGTCGGCAACGGCGGCGATTCGGGGAGCGATTCGTCGTTCATGATGGAGCGTCCGCGTTGAGGTTCGAGAGCCGGTTTTTCAGCCCCTTGGGGCAATTGTCATTTCCGAGCCCCGGAGGGGCGGAAAAATAGTAGCCCAGGGCGAAAGCCCTGGGAACCGAGGACGACCAACCCCGCGTAGCCCCGGAGGGGCGGAAGAAACGTCATACGCCGCGGTCTCTTGCGCCCCTCCGGGGCTTGCGCATCTTGGGGCATGCAAGCCCAGGGCTCGCGCCCTGGGCTACTATTCTTTCGCCCCTCCGGGGCTAAATTGTGATCGCTCCTCCGGAGCTAGACTTACGGCACATCCTCGCCCAAGGGCACCGCCCACGGATCGAGGTTCTGCGGCAGATAGCTTTGCAACAGCTTTTCCACCGCCGGCAATTCCACGGGCCATTCGGGCAACGTCAAGCCGTGGAGCAGTTCGCTCAGCTCGGGCAGCAGCGTCGGCGGCGTGTAGTCCGCGAGCAGCTTTTCCTCATCGTAGGGTTTCCAGGGCGGCGCGGCTTGATCGGTCAGGCCGTGGGTCTGCGCTAGCCGGGCCAGCGTGCCGTCGCTCAGGTCGAGGTTGAGATTGCTCGCTTCCGCCCGGCAGCGGCGGTCCGGATCGTTGATGATCTCCCGCGCCCAGTTGACGTCTTCCAGCGGAATGCGAATCTGGTGCTTCCGCGCCGCCTTGACGCGCTCCGCCCAGTGTGCCTCGATCTGCTCGCAGTCGGCGTCCTTGGGCAACCCCAGCAGCAAGAACGGCCCGAGTTGTTCGCGCGGCAGCGGGGCGAGTTCGAGGACAACCGGGGCGGCGGGTTCGTGGGACATCGTTGACGACCTCATCGTTGTTTAGCCGCGAGCCGAAGGCGAGCGCGGCGGCGGCGTGCTAAACCGCAAGCGGTCAATTTCCTTGCCAGCGGCGGCAATAGTCGATCTTGCGGTCCAGGTGTTCCGCCAGGTCGCGCAGCGTCTGGCGGTGGCCGGTGTTGTTGGTCATCGAATGGCAGCGGCTCACCGTCCGCCGCAGTTTCTGGAAGTCGCGCTTCAGGTCGCGCATCACGTCGTGGACCGCCGACCAGTTGATCTGGTAGTGATCCAGCCCGCGCACCTGCTTCATCACCTTGTTGAGTTGCTCATTCAGCTGGTCGCTCATGCGCGTCATGAAGGTGACGGCGTTGTTGAGCATGCCGGCGGCCCGGTCCTCGACGCGCACGTCGTTCGGATGCCGGGCAATGATACGGGCGATGTCGGTCAGCCAGCGGTCCAGGTCGTCCAGTTCGTTGATTTCGATCAGGTCCAGTTCGTACAGCTCGAACTGTGGTTCGCCGGGCCGCAGCTGCTGCAACAGTTGCAGCACCCGCCGCGCCTGGTCCGGCCGGCGAACGTGGTGGTAGAGGTGGAACAGCCGTTCCAGCGTTTCCACGTGCTCGGGCCGGAGGCGATAGGCTGCTTCCAGGTGGAAGACCGCTTGCGGCCATTTTTCCTTGTCGGAGTAAAGGCTCGACAGTCGGCTGTGCCCCTCGTAGACGACGCGCGTCCGGCGGTCGTCCTCGCCGGCGGCCTGGCGTTCCTGCAAGTCGAAATAGCGATTCCAGTGCAGTTCGGCTTTCTCCAGGTCGCCGTCCCATTCGTGGGCCAGGGCCAGGTTCTGGTGCAGGGCCAGGTCCGGGCCGAGTAACCGCAGCGCCGTCTGAAACTGCTCCACGCCGCCCCGAAAATCCTGACACAGGCAGGTCGCGCAGCCGAGCAGGTTGAGGAACGCGCCCTGCGTGCTCTTGGGTAGCTCGCGCGCGTCCGCGGCCAGCGTGCGCAGCAGCCGTTCGGCGCTGGACCACTCGCAGCGGCCGAGCAGCTTCTTCGCGGCCAGCAATTGAATCTCGAAGTGCGCGGCGCGAAATACCGGGCTGTGCGGCCGGGCCGCGCGCAACGTGCGCAGAAACATGGTGGCGGTTTCGAGGTCGCCGCAGCCCCGGAGCAGCTGGAGCAAGCGCTGCTCATCCTCGGAACGCATCTGGACCAGCACCGGGTCGGGCGTCGGCGCGCCGTTGGCCGTGGCCTGGCTGCGCAGCACGGCATGCAGCAGTGTGAAGCGATACCACTCGTCCGGGTTGGGCGCTTTGGACACCACGGACGCAGCCAGCGGCAGGGCGTCGGCGGGGCGGCCCAGGGCCAGCCGCGTCAGCAGCAAATTCGCGCCGACGGCAAAGGAACTCGGCTCCAGCTCCCAGGACTTGCTCAGTTCTTCCTCGGCCTGGGCGAACTGGCCTTCGTGCAGCGACAGCACGCCGAGTTGCAGGCAGACGTTGGCGTCCGGCGGCTGGATGCGGCGCAGGGCGTCGCGCGCCTGGTCGATCTTGCCCAGCCGTTTGTGCGCGAGGGCCAGCAGGTAGTGGGCGTGCGCGTCCTTCAGACCGACCTTGAGCGCGCCTTCGAGAAACGAAACCGCCTGCTCCGCCGTTTCCGCCGTGCCCAGCGTGCCGTCACGCGACACCAGTGCGGAGTTCTCCGGAGTCAGCTTGGGGTTCGGGACTTCGTGCTCGATGGCACCGTTATGGCGCGGCGCGCCGTTGCCGATCGTCACGGACTCGGAGTTCGCCGCCCGGCAAAAGCGTTGCTGCCCTTCCTTGAAGAGCGACAAAGCCAGCAGTGGGCCGAGCCGGCGGTCGCGCCAGCCAAGGCGGCCCGCCAGACGCAGTTGCTCGGCCGCTTGTTCGTAGCGCTGCTGGCCGAACGCCTGCACGGCCGACAGCACCACGGTCATGCGGTAAACGTCGTCGAGTTGCCAGGCGGTGCGCCGCGCGGGGTCGAGCAGCTGCCACCAGTTCACGGCATCGTTGTAGACGCCTTCCTGAAACGCGATGCGGCCCAGCCAGGCGCGGGCGTGCTGGGCCGAGGGACTGTCCGCGACCAGGGCGGTGCGCTCCAGGGAAGCCGCCGCCGCGTAGGTGTCCTGGCGTTCCAGCTGGGCCAGTCCCAGCAAGAAGTGACTTTCCACGCCCCAGGCTTCGCTGGCGCGCGCCTGCTGGGCCGCCTCGATCTGCGCGGCGGGGTTGTTCGCCGCCAGCTGGCAGACGCCGGCCAGGTAGTGGAAGCGGGCGTCGGGCACCTCCGGCCGCCGCATGCCGGGGGCCTGTTCGGCCAAACCGGCGCGGTCGCCGGTCTGCCAGCGCAGGGCGGCTAGCAAGGCGCAGGCGTCGGCATGGTCGGGCTGTTCCTGCAAGCAGGTCTGCAAGTAACGCACGGCGGTGGGATAGGCCACGCTGGGTTGCAGAGCCTGGGCTAGATCGGTCGAAGCTTCCTGCGTGCGTGCCAGCAAGGCGAGCTGCGCGCCCAGATAGGCGACCCGCGCCTTCTGCTTGCCGGTGGTCAGGCCCAGCGCGCCTTCCAGGGCCAGGTTCCGCCCGCGATAGTCGCCCCGCTGCTGTTGCAGGACGGCCAGCCGGACCAGCGGCCGGTAGTCCTGCGGGTGCCGGCCTTGCCATTCCGCCAGCAACTGGGCGGCGCGGTCCAGGTCGCCGCGCCGATGGTGCAGGCACGCCAGGCGGTCGTAGCCCCGCGCCGCCTCCGGCGACAAGCGCACCAGCAGGGCGACACTGGCCAGCGCGCCCTCGGCGTCGTGGGCCTGTTCCAGCCGCTGCGAGCGTTCGAGGAGCAACTTCTCGACGGCTGCCGGTGCATCGTCGCCCAGCGTCGGCGGGAAGCGCCCTGGTTCTTGTTCGGCCCAGCGCTGGAGGTAGACGACCTCGACTTCCGGGAAATCCCAAGCGCGCTCGGCAAAGTAGGCAGAGGCTTCGGCGCGCTGCCGAAACGTCAGGGCGAAGAGGTCGAGGTCGCGCTGGCCACGAAAGCCATGCTGCTGGGCGGCCCGGCCGTAGAGCCAGGCTTGCACCGGCTGCACGGCGTCGAACTGCGTTTGCGCCAGCTGATCGTAGGCGGCGGCAGCGGCTTCGTCGGCGGCAGCCACGGCGGCCAGCACCTGGCAACACGCCTGCTGATCCTCGACGGCCGGCGTGATGTGGGCGTCGCGGGCCTCCGCGAAGATGGCGCTGCACAGCCCAGCCCATTCGGGCAATTCGGGGCGCGGTGGCGTCGTCAGGAACTGCTCGTGGAATTTGCCGATCAGCCGGATGGCCCAGGCCACGTTGTTCGGCTTGTCCTCGACCCGGTTGGGCTTGCCGAGCGCGCCGCACAGGGCCAGGTAGCCCGCCGTGAAGCGGTCCTTCGGCTCCTCCATCTCGAACGCGGCACGCAGATGCTTGAATGCCTCGTCGTAGCGCTCCAGCCGGGCCAGCGACAACCCCAGGCCGCGCAGCACTGTATGCGTCGGCGCGGCTTCCTTCAGCACGGCTTCGTAGAGGTTCGCCGCTTCCTGGAAGTTGCCGAGCCGGTACTGCGCCTGGCCCAGCGCCAGTTGCGCCTGGCGCAGCATGGCAGCCAGGTCGCTGCCCAGCAGGGGACAGTTGAAGCGATGCTCCTTCGCCAGTCGGGGAATGTACGAACGGGAAATATCGGCAAAGCCCTCGGACCAGGCGCGGTCGGGCGTCTTGAGCCAGAGGGGAAAGCCGCGCGGCAATACTGCTCGCTGCAAGGCGCGGACGGCCAAGCCGGCGTCACCCTGGGCTGCGGTCAGGGCCGTGCCCAGTTGCCAGCCGACGAACGGGCAGCCCGCTTCGAGACGGTTGGATTCCGCCAGCCAGCGCAGCGCGTCGGATGTCTTGCCCTGTCGCAGCAGGAGCATCCCCAGGTACAGCGGCGGATCGACGAACTTTGGCGCGGCGGCCTGCGCCGCTTGCAAACTGCTGAAAGCCTGGTCGAACTGCCCGTCGCGGAGGAAGCACAGTCCCTGCCAGAACGATGCTTCGGCGCAGCCCGGCTGGACCTTGAAAATCCGCTCCAGCAGGGCACGCACCTCGGCGCTGCCCGTGGTGGCGGCGAACAACCGGCGGACCTCGGCGAGCATCGCTCCCAGCACGCGCTCGCGGGCATCGGCCTCGCTCAGTTGCAGGAGCCGCGCGGAAGCGGTCAGCTCTTCCAGGCTTTTTTCGTAGTGCTTGTCGGCCAGGGCGGATTCGCCCGCTTGCCGGCGGCATTCGCCTTCGAGGTTCTTGGCGCGTCCGTCCCAGGCGATCGAAAGCCTACCCAGGCGACGCAGTTCCTCCACCGCTTGCAGGGAGGCCGCCCAGTCGCCCTGGTGCAGCAAGCGCTGGGCCTTGCGGTAGCAACGCCGACGGCGCGGACCTTTCCCCAGCGCCAGCCAGAGGACGGCGAGCACAGCGACGGCGAGGGCGGTCAGCAACCAGGTGATCTTGGATTCCACGAAGCGGAGTCCGTCAGGAGCAGCCATCCGGAAGCGCGGACCACGGGAGCGCGTGGGGCGACAGAGTGCAGCCTACCGAAGTTCGCGGGGCGGTTCAACCGTTTACGAGTGGCCGAGAGATAAACTCCCCGTTCGACGTGACCCCGACAAAACAGCAAGGTCCGCCGTGATCGCGGCGGACCTTGCGAAGAACCTTGTTGATCGAGGACTCCGACTAGCGCTCACTCCCGCTCGGGCTTGCGATCCCCCGGCTTGTCGCCATCGGGCTTGCGGTCGGCGGGTTTCTCGCCGTCAGGCCGACGCTCCACCGGCTTGTCGCCCTCGCCGACCAGTTCCTTGACGCCGATGATCGTCCGGCGATCCGGCGACATCAGCAGCGTGATCCGCATACCCGCGGCCAGGTCGCTCAGCTGGGCGTCTTCCTTCTTGCCCGTCGAGACGCGGATTTCCTTGCTCAGCTCGAAGGTCCGCTCGATGTTACGGCCACCGTCGCCCTGGATGGTCACGGTGATGGTGTTCGCCTTGCCATCCGCCGCCTGGAAGACCGCCGGCATGGACGGGGTGCGGCGGGCTTCAACGCGCGGTCCACCGTCGGCCCGGACGCCCGTGACCAGTTGCTTGCCCGCTTCCAGGCTCAGCGCCACGCGCATGCCCACCTGCACGTCGCCCAGGCGGGCGGCTTCCTTGGTCGGCACCACGACGCTGGCGTTCGCCGCCACGGCCAGGGTCTGGTCTTCCGGTTGCTGGCCGTCGCGCCGAATGGTGATGGTGATCGTTCGCTGGTCCGCATCCACGGCCTTGACCTGGCCCACCAGGTTCGGGCGTTCCTCTTCGCGGCCGGCGCGGCCAGGCTCGCCCGGACGGCCCACCCCATCGCGGCCGGGTTGCCCATCGCGGCCGGCGCGGCCGGGTTCGCCCGGACGGCCCACCCCATCGCGGCCAGGTTGCCCATCGCGGCCGGCTTCCTCGCCGCGCGCCAGTTCCTGAATCGCCACCACGGACTTCTCATCCGCGCTGAGTTGCACGCGCACCGCCATCTGCGGCCGGAGGTCGCTCAGGGCGCCAGCGCCCTTCATCAGCACGATCTTGGCGTCCTTCGGCACGGCGACGGTGTGGTCCGCCGGTTTGCCGTCCTCGTGCCGCACGGTCACGGTCACGCTGTTGCGCTCCGCATCCACGGACTTGACGATGCCCTGCACGCGCGGCCCAGTCGGCTGTTCACGCTCGGCCGCCGCCGCGCCGGGCCGGTCGGCCAGGGCACGATGCGTCAGCATGCCGATGCTGGTCCCCACCAGGCCGACGGTCAGCAGCACGGCAGCGGTCACTTTCACCTTGGCAAGAAACATGGTTTGCATCACTCCTTCGACCAGAGCGGCCACCGGCGCGGACAGCGCGCCGACGCCCACCGCGTCGGCGACCGCGACGGCCAGCGCCGCCTTGACGGTATTGACTACGAGCGTCGGCGGCAGCAGGGCGGCCGACGCCACTTCGGCGGACAGCCCGACGGCCAGCCCACCCGCCGACAGGACCAACCCGCGGCGCAGCAAGCGGCGGCGCAGCAGGTCGTGGGCGCGGGCCAGGCGACTCGACAGCGTGCCTTCCGGGCAGCCGATCTGCCGGGCGACTTCCTTGCGGCTCTTGCTTTGCAGGTCGCAGAGCACGACGGGCAAGCGGTACTTCGTCGGCAGCTTGTTCAGTTCCTCGTCGAGCACCGGCCGCACATCGTCCCATTCGGACGCCGGCGCTGCTGCCTCGGCGGGCGGGGCTTGCAGTTCGCGGGCGCGCCGCCGGGCAGCGCGGTTGCGGACTTCGCGGGCGGTGCGGAAGGCCACCCCATACAGCCAGTTGCCCAGCAGCTCAGGCTGCGCCAGCGACTGGCACTTGCGCAGCAGCACCACGAACGTGGCCTGAAAGGCGTCGTCGGCCTCGTGCGGGTCGTGCAGCACCCGGCGACACACGCCCATGACCATCGGCCCGTGCCGACGGACCAGCGCCTCGAAGGCCGCTTCTTCCCCGCCGGTCACGAAACTATCGAGCAGGTCGGCGTCGGACAGGCCCACGGCATCCGCCGCGATGACGATCCGTCGCAACTGCTTACCCAGGCTGCTCGTCCGTCCACTGACCATGAGCTGCGTTCTCCAGCCAATCGGTGTCTTCCTCTAGTTCTGGGCGCGGGGCGGTCGGCGCGTCCATTAATTTTCCCGAAATTTCTCCCCGCGCTGGTCTGGCTACTGTCTGAAAGACCACTGCTCC
>JAEUIF010000355.1 GCA_016795185.1 Planctomycetia bacterium
AGAAACAGCGGGCTGACGCCCGCCGCTCGCCGGAGCCGTGGGCCGATCCGCTGCCGCGGACTGTATCCTCTCGCGGAACTTCGTCAACCCGGATTTTTTTCGTTGACGGCGCGAACCAAAACCCCAACCATGAGCGAACCAAGATAATGGATGCTTGCGATACGACCCGTGTCTTTATCGTCCTACAGGAGCTGCGTTCATGACTTTCGCGCACATTCGGCCTTGGAGGCGCGGCCGGCTGACCCTGGCGCTCGCGCTGGTGTCGTTGACGCTCGCCGCCCCGTCGCCGCTTTTCGCCCAGGCTGCCAAGCCCGAGAAGATTACCTCGATTGAAGGCATCACCGAATACCGCCTGGACAACGGGCTGCGCGTGCTGCTCTTCCCCGATCCATCATCCTCCACCGTGACGGTGAACTGCACGATCCTCGTCGGCTCGCGCCACGAAGGCTACGGCGAGACCGGCATGGCGCACCTGCTCGAACACATGGTCTTCAAGGGCACCCCCACGTTCCCGGACGTGCCCAAGGCGCTGAAGGAACGCGGCGCGAGCTACAACGGCACCACCTGGGTGGACCGCACCAACTACTTCGAGACCATGCAGGGCACCGACGAGAACCTGGAGTTCGGCCTGAAGCTCGAAGCCGACCGCATGGTCAACAGCTTCATCCGCCGCGACGACCTCGTCTCCGAGTTCTCCGTGGTCCGCAGCGAGTTCGAGCGCGGCGAGAACGACCCGGAAAACATCCTCAGCCAGCGGATGATGGCCACCGCCTTCGAGTGGCACAACTACGGCAAGTCCACCATCGGCAACCGCAGCGACATCGAGCGCGTGCCGATCGACCGCTTGCAGGCGTTCTACAAGAAGTACTACCGGCCCGATAACGCCGTGTTGACCATCGCCGGCAAGTTCGACGAGGAGAAGGCGCTCGGCTATATCGCCAAGTATTTCGGCGTGCTCAAGAAGCCCGCCCAGCCGCTGGAGCTGACCTACACCGAGGAGCCGGCCCAGGACGGTGAACGCAACGTGACCCTGCGCCGCGTGGGCAAGGTCGGCGTGGTGGCGGCGCTCTACAAGGTGCCGGCCGCCGCTCATCCGGACTACGCCGCCGTGCAGATGCTCAACAGCATCCTGGTGTCGGAGCCTTCCGGCCGTCTCTACAAGGCGCTGGTCGAAACCAAGAAGGCCAACGGCGTCAGTGGCGCGGCCTATGGCTGGCACGATCCGGGCGTCATCGAAGTGTCCGCCCAGGTCGATCCCAAGAACTCCCTCGATGCGGTTCGCGACACCATGCTCGAAGTGCTGGAGCAGGGCATCGCCAAGCAAGCGATCACGGCGGAAGAAGTCGAGCGCGCCAAGAACAAGTTCAAGCGCGACCGCGAGCTGTCCTTCGCCAAGAGCAACCGCATCGCCATTGAACTGAGCGAGTGGGCGGCCAAGGGCGACTGGCGGCTGTTCTTCCTGCACCGCGACCGCGTGGACAAGGTGACGCCGCAGGACGTGCAGACCGTGGCACTGAAGTATTTGCAGCGCAACAACCGCACCGCCGGCGTGTTCATCCCCACGGACCAGGCCGACCGCGTCGCGCTGCCGTCCACGCCCAACGTGACCGAACTGGTCAAGGACTACAAGGGCACGAAGACGGTCGCCACGGGCGAGGTTTTCGAGCCGACGCCGGAGAACATCGAGCAGCGCGTCCAGCGCACCGTGCCCCAGGGCGGCGGGCCGAAGGTCGCTCTGCTGCCGAAGAAGACGCGCGGCGAGATGGTGTCGCTGCGGCTGATGCTCCGCTACGGCAACGAGAAGTCGCTGAACGGCCTGACGACCGCCGCCGGCATGCTCGGCACCATGATGCAGTACGGCACCGAGAAGCACACCCGGCAGCAGTTGCAGGATGAACTGGACAAGCTCGGCGCGCGCCTCAGCGTCCAGAGCGATACCGCCTACGTGCTCTGCACCATCGACGTCAAGCGCGAGAACTTCCCCAAGGTCGTGGCGCTCATGACCGAGGTCTTGCAGCACCCGAGCTTCCCGGAGAAGGAGTTCGAGATCCTCAAGCGCGAGCTGCGCGACCAGTTGCAGAAGGCCGTGCCCGAACCGACCGCCCTGGCGTTCCGTGCGGCGCAGCGCACGCTCAACCCGTACTCGAAGGACGACATCCGCTACATCCCGACCTTCGAGGAAGCCATTGCCCGGCTGGACGCCACCAAGCTCGAAGACCTGAAGGCGCTCTACAAGCAGTTGAGCGGCCAGGCGGCGACCCTGGTGGTAGTCGGCGATTACGAGGGGCTCCCGGCCGCGCAGGATCCGCTGCCCGGCTTGCAAAAGCTGCTGACCGGCTGGAAGTCGGACACGCCCTACGTCCGCATCGAGCGGCCGGCCAAGACCGACGCGCCCGGCGGCAAGTCCGAGATCAAGACGCCCGACAAAGCCAACGCCATGTTCATCGCCGGGCACAACCTGGCCCTGACCGACGCCGATCCGGACCACCTGGCCCTGGAGATCGCCAACTTCATCTATGGTGGCGGCACGCTGTCGTCCCGCCTGGGCAACCGCGTCCGCCAGAAGGAAGGTCTGTCCTACGGCGTGCAGTCGATCTACAGCGCTGACCCGAAGGACAAGGCCGGCCGCTTCTTCATGTACGCCATCTGCAACCCGGAGAACATGGAGAAGGTGGACAAGGTCATCGCCGAGGAGCTATCCAAGCTGCTCCAGGAAGGCGTGACGGAGACCGAACTGAACGAGGCCAAGAAAGCCTGGCTGGAGCAGCGCAAGGTGCAGCGCGGCGCGGACGGGACGCTTGCCAGTATGTTGGACGCTGGCCTGTTCCTGGACCGCACGTTCGCCTGGCAGGCCGACCAGGACAAGAAGATGGCAGCTTTGAAGCTGGACGAGGTCAACGCGGCCATCCGCAAGCACTTCGTGCCGAAGAACCTGGTCATCGTCCGGGCGGGGGATTTCGATAAAAAGAAACCCTAGAACCTGGACGAGCGCTTTCGGGTCTGTCGTTTAGCCGCGAGTCGAAGACGAGCGCTGGGGCGCTCGCTTCCGGCTCGCGGTTTTACTTTGGAACACTAAATAAAACCC
>JAEUIF010000356.1 GCA_016795185.1 Planctomycetia bacterium
AGGACCTACGAATTTCGGCGCTGGTTGAAGAAAGGCCTGGAGAACGATCCCGAGATCATCGACAGCAACAAGCGCTGGTGCCGGGAGATGTCCCAGGTGGTCTTCGGCGGCGCCCCGGTCGACATCCATTTCTGCGACGAGCACTTCGTAACGCTTCGGGTCGTCGTCGATTTCAATCGCTAAAACGGCGATGGTCCTGCCCCTGCCGGCTCGGGTGATGGGCGACACCCGGAAGGCAGACGGGCAGGACTTTTTCATTTCACATCCCCTCTCGGCAGTCCCGTTCCCCGCCAGCTAAATTCGGACCACTTCCTGCGCCAGTATCATATGACGGGCCGCTTATCGGTCCGGTCGTCGATTCTGCGAAATCTTTGCTGTTCAAAACTCCAACAGGAAAGGACCACGTCATGTTCTTCTCGCAATTGCTTCACGGCTGCGCCCGGGCGGTCCGGGCAGCGTTTGACGTTCTCGTCATCCAGCCGCTCCAGGGCTTGACGGAAATTCTGGCCGGAGCTGCCCAGGCCGGCCCGGAGGTGGTGCTGGCGACTACTTCCGCCATCGTCCACGCGGTCGAGCACCATCTCGGGCCCGACGGCCAAGCCCGCGTCGAGCAAGGGGGCGGCTTGGTCCTCGCCGGCGCCAAGCGAATGATCGTCCCAGCGACCATGGCCCTGGGATTCTGGCTCTGCTGGAATCCCGGCATCGTCTTCCTGACCTCTGCTGCCTGGGTGCTCGTCCTGGCTACGTGCCTGGTTGCCGATTGAGCGCATCGCGCGACCATGCCATCTCTCACCGCCTCAGTTTCCCGCGTACTCCACCATTTACTTTCCCCATGGAGGTTTCCGTGGCCAAGCATCCTTTGCCGACAATTGACCCCGGCCGCAGCGAGTTCGGCCTGGCCCGAACGGTCTGCGACTGCACCGACTGTGTCCTCAATTGCCGGTTTCTCCCCGGCTATCTGGTTCCCGCCGATTTGTCGCGCATCGGTGAGCATCTGGCTCCCGACGAGGACCTGCTCGCCTGGTCGCGAGAGCACCTGCTGGCTTCGCCCGGCGCTCAGGTGATGCGCGACGACCGGGTCTTTCGCATCCGCACGCTGGTTCCGGCGCGACGGGAGGACGGTGCCTGCCGGTTCCTGACGGCCGCCGACCGCTGCGCCATCCATCCCGTCGCCCCCTTTGGTTGCGCATTCTTTGACACTCATCAGACCCGGGAAGACTCCGATGCGAGGAGCAAGCTCGGGTTGCAAGCCGTGCTCGAAGCCTGGCAGAGTGGCGACACCTACGCCCAGGTCTGGGCCATGCTTGCCGAGGCCGGCCGGGTGGCGCCGCCGCCGGAAGTCTGCCGCGCGCAGATGCGGTGGGCCGACGATCCATCCTGAACCCAGAAAGGAGACCTATGACCGACCCGACTGAACCGATCCGCCGCGCCCAGCTGGCCGAGATCAACGCCACGCCCGGTTCGCGGGAAGCGCTCGAAGCCAATTATGGCCAGGTCTGGAACACCGAGGAGCTGGCCCGCGATTTTGAAGTGCTCGGCTTCATGGCGCCGTACGTCGTCGTCCGTCGCAAGGCCGACGACCAACTCGGCAGCTTGGCCTTCCAGCACGATCCACGCCTGTATTTTGGCTGGGCCTCCGATCCGCGCTGACGCGCCAGCTGTCATCCACCCAACCCAGAATCCATCCCCTTTTTGAAACGGAGGAGATTTCCATGGTCATTCTTTTCATCAACAATCACGGCGGCGGCTTCGCCGACCACATCGAAATCGCGGCAGCGACCACCGTGGCCGACCTGTTCGAGGAGCGGCTGCCCGGCTGCCGGGCGGAGGATTTTCTCATCCGCGTCAACCGCCAGCCCGCCAGCGCCGACCAGGTGCTTCAAGCAGGCGACCGCGTCAGCATGACGCCCACCAAGATCGAGGGCGCGCGATGACGCAGCCGACTCGATTGCTTCTTCGCGCCGCCGGCCGGCTCAGCAACTTCTGGCGTTCGCGGGCGCAGCTCCTTGCCCGCGAGGAGCCCTACCGGCTGCGCTACGTCCGGCATCACCTGGAGGCGCTGCAAGGCGCACTGGATCGACTCGACAAGGCCCACGGTCTGGGGCTGGAATTAGTCCTGCCCACGCTGCGGCTAGAGATCCTTGGGCACCT
>JAEUIF010000378.1 GCA_016795185.1 Planctomycetia bacterium
CATCCAGAACTCTGCAGTCCGGGTTGTTTTGACCGCGCGTGGGGGGGGGGCCGGCCGGCTGTCCTGCCGCCCCACCCGGGGGCGCACGCCGGCCGCTCGCCTTGATCACGCCGCAAATCCCTACGCGATAATCTCCCGGATCGGCTTGCCGAAATCGATCTCCAGCCGCTTGCGGCCGGGCACTTCCAGCTTACGCGGATCGAGCCCCAACTGCTGTAGGACTGTGGCGTGCAGGTCGGTGACGTAGTGGCGGTGCTCGACGGCGTGGAAGCCGAGTTCATCCGTCGCGCCGTGGACCACCCCGCCCTTGATGCCGCCGCCCGCCAGCCAGGCCGAGAAGCCGTAGGGGTGATGGTCGCGGCCGTCCGAGCCTTGTGCCCCCGGCGTGCGGCCGAACTCGGTACACCAGACGACCAGCGTGTCCTTGAGCAACCCGCGCTGCTTCAGGTCTTTCAGCAGGCCGGCAATCGGCTTGTCGGTCTGGCCGCACAGGCTGCTATGCCCGTTCTTCAGGCCGCCGTGCGCGTCCCAGGCGCCCGCGCCGCCGTTGCTGCCGTGGAAGATTTGCACGAAGCGGACGCCGCGCTCGACCAACCGCCGGGCCGACAGACACTGCTGTCCGAAGGTTTTGGTGTTGCCCTGGTCCAGCCCGTAGAGCTTCTGGATTTCCGGGCTTTCCTTGTCGAGCTGAAACACCTCGGGCACTGCCGTCTGCATGCGGAAGGCCAGCTCATAGGACTTGATGCGGGCCTGCATGGCGGGGTCGCTGGGGTACTCGATGCCCGCCAGGCGATTGAGCTTGCCGAGCAGGTCGAACTCGCCCTGCTGCTCCTCGCGGAACTTGTCCGCGCCCGGCGTGGCAAAGGGTAGCGGGTTCTTCGGATCGACGTTCATGCGCACGCCGTCGTGTTGCGGGCCGAGGTAGTGCGCGCCGTGTCCATGCGCCCCGCCGCAGCAGTCGGCCAGCGGCGTGCCCAGCACCACGAACTGCGGCAGGTTCTCGTTAAGCGCGCCCAGCCCGTAGTGAATCCACGAACCGATGGTCGGCTGCGCGCCTTCGAGCGAGTGTCGCCCCGTGTGGAATTGCAACTGCGCGCCGTGGTTGTTGTCCGTGGTCCAGAGCGAACGGACGACGGCGATGTCGTCAATGCAGCTGCCGACGTGCGGATACCAGTCGGACACCTCGATGCCGGCCTGGCCGTACTTCTGGTGCGTGATCTGCATCGGGTAAATTTTCGGATGCACTTTGTGCAAACCGGGAATCACCTCGCGCAGGTTTTCTTTCAAGTACGGCGATTCGAGCGTCGCCTTGTACGGTGACTCCTGAATGGTCTTGCCCGCGTGCTTGTTCAACTCGGGCTTCGGGTCAAAACTTTCCATCTGGCTGGTGCCGCCGACCATGAACAGCCAGATGACGCTCTTGGCCTTCGGCGCGAAGTGCGGCTTGCCGTCCGGCCGCGCGTGGTCGGCGCGGGCGACGCCGTCCTGAAAGAGCATCGAACCGAGCGCCAGGCCGGTGAAGCCCATGCCCATGTCGGCCAGGAAGGAGCGGCGGTTGACGCCGGTGCAGCGGGGGTGAAAATTCATCGTCGGTATCCTTGATAAACTCGACGCCACGATCGCGAGGCGGAGCCTCGCGAGGTGCGTTCCCAGGCAGAGCCTGGGAACGAGGTCAATCAGCGGATCGTCACGAAATCGTTGTGGTTCATCAGCACGAGGATCAGGTTTTCGCGGGCGCGCTGGTGCGGCACGGTCGCGGGCGGCACTGGCGCGGGCGGCCCGCCGCCGTAGGTGGTCAGCTTCTTGGGATCGGACAGCAACTGCGTTTGCTCGCTCAGGAACTTCTCGCAGGCGGCCAGCTCCGCTTCGCTGGCATGACGCGACAACACGGTCTCGAACGCCGTCTTGATAAACGCCGTGTTGGCGACGCTGGTCGGCTCCGCGCCAACGGTCTTCGTGAGCTGCCCGGCCAGCTGACGCGACTGGGCCAGGGCCAGCGTGCTGTTGGCCAGCGCCAGGGCCTGCTGCGGCGCGACGCTCTCGTTGCGGCGATAGCACTCGTTGACGTTGGCGGCGTCAAAAATCTTCAGGAACTCCATCTGCTTCTCGTGAGCGTGGCGGAAGTAGAGGCTGCGGCGACGGACGGTCAGGCCCTGCTGGTGGTCGAGGTCCGGCCCGCCGCGCGTCAGGTCGAGCTGGCCGGCGACGTGCAGCACGCTGTCGCGCACCGCCTCGGCTTCCATGCGGCGGACATTGGCGCGCCAGTGATAGACGTTGTCGGTATCGAGCGCGGCGCTGGCGGCGTCGGTTTGCGAGTCCATGCGGTAGGTAGCGCTGAGGACCATGAGGCGGTGCAGACGCTTGGTCGACCAACCAGCGCTGGGCGGAGCGCTCGCCTTGGGCTCGCGGCTAAACGAATCGTCCATGAGTTCGGCGGCGAGCCAGTCCATCAGCGCGGGGTGCGTGGCGGCCTGGCCGTTCTGGCCGAAGTCGAAGACCGACGGCACCAGGGCGCTGCCGAAGTGTCGCAGCCAGATGTGGTTGACCGCCACGCGGGCCGTCAGTGGATTCTGCCGGTCGGCGATCCAGCGAGCCAGGCCCAGCCGACGGCCCGTGCTGGTCGTCGGAAACGTCGTCAACTTGCGCGGCGTGTAGTTCGTGGACGGGGCCGCAACGGCGTCCTGCTCCGCTTTCGCCAGGGCTTTTTCGAGGTCGGCGGCTTTCGGGGCCGCCTGGCCCTTGGCGAGCGGCGCGGGCACGCGCAGGGCGTGCAGATTGCGGCGGGCTTCGAGCAGCGCGGCCTGGCGCTGCGCGACGTTCGCCGCCGTGGCTGCTTGCTTCCACGCTTCGTTATTTTTCTGGCCAGCGTCTTCCAGCCGTTCCGCTTGCAGCGTGGTGTCGAGCGATTGCTGGCGAGCTTCCGCGACTTGCACATCGAGTTCGGCCAGCGCCTGACCGTCCAGGGCGCGCTGGAGCCGGGCTGCGGGGGCAACGGCCAGCGGTTCGTTCGCGCAGAGCGCCGCGATTGCAACCACGACCGTCGGGCGGGCAGCGTCGCGCGTAGCTTTCGCCTTGACGACCACGGCAGCGGCGGCGTCGCGCGATTCCTGGATCACGAAGTCGCGCTTGTCCGGGCTGACGGCACTCGCGGGCAGCTTGACCGGTTCGATCTGGAGCGGCGAACCGCCGAACACCGCCGGCACGCCGGGGATGATCTTCTTGTCCTTGTCGGGCGTCTGGTCGTTGCCGCGAATGAACAGGTGGGTCACCGCGTCCGGCTTCGCATCAAACGCGCGCGGCAGGCCGTCCTTGTTTACGTCCGCCTCGCCGGGCACCCGGTCGGTGCGCACGTCGTAAGGCTCGAAGAAAGCACGGAAGCGATAGAACTCTTCCTGCGTGATCGGGTCGAAGAAATGGTCGTGGCACTTGGCGCAGTTCACGGTCATGCCGAGAAACGCCTTGGAGGTGTGCTCGACCATGTTCTCCATCCAGCCGTGGCGGTTGTAGCGGTTCCAGTTGCGGACCAGGAAGCCGGTGGCGCGCAGCGTGTCGGGGTCGTCGGGGGCCAGTTCGTCGCCGGCGAGCATTTCCAGGACCATGCGGTCGTAGCCCTTGTCCTGGTTGAGCGACTCGACGATCCAGTCGCGCCAGCGCCAGATGTGCCGCTGGCTGTCGCGGATTTCCATGCCGTAGCCGGCCCAGTCGCTGTAGCGCCAGACGTCCATCCAGTGCCGGCCCCAGCGCTCGCCGTACTGCGGGCTGGCCAGCAGCTGGTCGACGACCTTCTCGTACCATTCCGGCGAGGCATCGTTGAGGGCGGCATCCAGCTCGGCGCGCGTCGGCGGCAGGCCAACCAGGTCGAGATAAACGCGCCGCACCAGGATGTGGCGCGGCGCTTCCGGCCGGGGCTTCAGATTGCGCTGCTCGTGTTCGGCGGCGATGAAGGCATCGATGGGGTTGCGCACCCAACCGGCGTTCTTGACCGCCGGCACGGCGGGCCGCTTCACGACTTCCAGCGGTCGCCAGGGATAAATCACCCTCGCCCGGTAAGCCTGAAGCGTCTGGCCGGCCTTGGCGACGGCATCGGCCTTTGGCTTGTCGGCAGCTTCACCGGGATTGTGTCCAGCGAGGATTTCGAGCAGGTTCTTCGTACCGTCCTGGTCGGCATCTTCATCCGCGATGGCTTCGACCCGGGCGACGATGTCGGTGGCCTTGCCGGCCCTCATCAGTTCCTTCTTCACGGCCTTGAGGCGCGCGCCGAAGTCGTTGTGTTCCTTCTCACCCTCTTCCTGCGCGCCGGGTTTCTCCGGCACATGGCACAGCCGGCAGTCGTTCAGCCCTTTGCTCAGGAACGGACCAAAGTGGTCCGCCAGCGCCTTCTTGTACGGCGGACGGGCCTGGAGCGCGGCGGTCCAGCAAAGCGGAACAACCAGAGCGAGGGTGAGCCGGAGGGTGGACATAGATCACCTTTTGACGACTCGTTTAGCCGCG
>JAEUIF010000381.1 GCA_016795185.1 Planctomycetia bacterium
GAAACGCTCGGCAAGCTGGTCCGGCCGCTCGGCCGACTGCTGCCCCGCTGCGCCGACCCGGACATGGCGCTGAACAATCTCGAAAGGCTGCTCGCCAACCCGGTGGGCAAGCAGCAGTTGCCCGCGATGCTGGAAGCCCGCGCCCGCACGCTCGAAATCGTGCTGCAACTCTTCGGCACCAGTCAGTATTTCAGCGATCTGCTCGCGGCGAACCCCGACTACCTCGACATGCTGCGGGTACCGTTGCGCCGCAGCCCGAGCCTCAAGGAATTGACCGAACAGCTGCAAGCGGAGGCGGACGCCGCTTACGAGGATTCCGCGCTGCTGCGCGTCTTTCGCCGCTTCCGCCAGCGGCAGATGCTGCGTATCGGCACCAACGACGTGATCCGCGACCGGCCGCTGGATGAGATTACGCGCGACATCAGCCGGGTCGCGGATGCCGCCCTGGAAGTAGCGCTGACCGTGGCCCGGCGCAACCTCGTCAAGCGCTTTGGCGAACCGTACACCGTCGCCGGGCAGCCGGCGCGCTGCGTCGTGCTGGCGTTTGGCAAGCACGGCGGCGAGGAGTTGAACTACTCCAGCGACATCGACCTGATGTTCCTCTACGACGAGGAAGGCAGCACGCGGGCCAAGCGCGTCAACCAGATCGAGAACTCGGAATTCTTCGGCCGAGTGCTGTCGGAAGTGGTGCGACTGCTGTCAGCGAGCACGGACCACGGCCAGGCGTACCGCGTCGATCTGCGCTTGCGTCCCGAAGGCCACCGCGGCCCGCTGGCCCGTTCGCTGTCGAGCACGCTGTCGTACTACGACACGCTGGGCCGCACCTGGGAGCGGCAGGCGCTCATCAAGGTGCGGCCGGTGGCGGGCGACCTTGAACTGGGCGAGCGCTTCCTGGGCGCGATCGAACCGTTCGTCTACCGCAAGTACCTCAGCTTCGCCGAGATCAACGAAATCAAGCTGCTCAAGCGGCGCATCGAGCAGAAGACCGGCAAGGCGGGCGACAGCGAGCGCGAGGTCAAGACCGGGCACGGCGGCATTCGCGATATCGAGTTCACCATCCAGTTTTTGCAGTTGCTCAACGGCGGCGATCTGCCCGAGGTCCGTCAGCGCAACACGCTGCTGGCCCTGCAAGCGCTCGAAGAAGTCGGCTGCCTGACCGACCAGGAATACCGCGTGCTGGACGATGCCTATCGCTTTCTGCGCAAGGTCGAGCACCGCTTGCAGCTGCTGTTCGACTGGCAGACTCATCGGCTGCCCGACCGCGAGGAAGAGCTGCGCAAGCTGGCGCTGCGCATGGGCTACGGCGAGCCGCGCACGCACGAACCGCAGGCGTCGCCGCCGAAAACGGAATGGCAGGGCTGGCCAGGGCTGTCCGCGCAGTATTCGCCGCTCGACGCTTTTCTGAGCGATTACCGCGAAAAGACCAGCCTGAACCGCAAGATCCTCGACCACCTGCTGCACCAGACTTTCCAGGACGCCGACGGCCAGCCCGCGCCGGAAGCCGACCTGATCCTCGACACCAATCCCGACCCGGCGACCATTCAGACCGTGCTCGGCCGCTATCCGTTCCGCGATGTGCAGGGCGCCTACACGAACCTGTCGCTCTTGGCTCAGGAATCGGTGCAGTTCCTCTCGACGCGCCGCTGCCGGCACTTCTTGGCCAGCATCGCACCGCAGTTGCTGCGCGCCCTGGCCGAGACGCCCGACCCCGACATGGCCCTGGTCAACCTGGAGAAGGTGACCGCCACCCTGGGGGCCAAGGCGGTGCTCTGGGAGCTGTTCAGCTTCAATGCGCCGAGCCTGAAGCTCTACGTCGATCTGTGCGCCAACAGCCAGTTCCTGTCGGAAATCCTCATCAACAACCCCGGCATGATCGACGAACTGCTCGACAGCCTGGTGCTGAACCAGCCGCGCACCCTCGACGAGCTGCGCACGGAACTGGCCGATCTGTGCAAGGGCGCTGCCGACCCCGACCCGATCCTGCACAGCTTCCAGGACAAGGAAATCCTCCGCATCGGCGTGCGCGACATTCTGGGCAAGGACAACGTGGCGGCGACGACCGCGGCCCTCAGCGACCTGGCCGAAACCATCCTGGCCCAGATTGCCCGACTGCAAGAGCCGGGCATGTTCAAGCGCTACGGCGTGCCGACTTTGGCGGATGACCAGGCGACAGAACCGGCAACACTCGATTCCTCGTCACCGGGTCATCCCCCGCAGTGTCGCTACGTCCTGCTGGCCCTGGGCAAGCTCGGCGGCCGGGAGATGAGCTACCACAGCGACCTCGACCTGATCTTGGTCTACGAAGGCGACGGCAACACCGCCGCGCCGCCGGGCGCCAGCAAATGGGACCGCTTCGAGTTGACCGACAACTTTCATTTCTTCGCCGAGCTGGCCCAGCGGATCATCAAGGTGGCCAGCGTGCTGGGGCCGCTGGGCCGGCTGTATCACGTCGATATGCGGCTGCGGCCGACGGGCAAGTCCGGCAGCCTGGTCAGCCCGCTGGGCGAGTTTCGCCGCTATTACGCCGAGGGCGACGCCCAGCTGTGGGAACGCCAGGCCCTGACGCGGGCGCGCGTCGTCTACGGCGATGCCGCCTTTGGCCAGGAAGTAATGCGCGCCGTGGAGAAGGCCGTCTATGGTTTGCCCTGGCGGCCGGAATTCGCCGACGAGATCGCCGACATGCGCGAACGGCTGGAGGAAAGCCGGTCCGAGCGCGACCTGAAGCGCGGCTTCGGCGGCATCGTCGATATCGAGTTTTTGGTCCAACTCTTCCAGTTGAAATACGGTCGAGAGCGGCCGAAACTGCGCACTGGCAATGCCTGGGCGGCCCTGGACGCACTGGCCCAGGAAGGCTTGCTCAGCGCCGCGGACTACCAGGCCCTGCGCGGCGACTACGATTTTCTCCGCCAGGTGGAAGCCCGCCTGCGCATCGTGCAGAACCGTTCGCTCGACGAACTGCCGGAGGAACCGGCGGAATTGGAAAAGCTTGCCCGGCGGCTCGGTTTTCACTGCCCGCAGGAAGGCGAGGGCAAAGCCGGCGGCGCAGGCCCGCAGTTCCGCGCGGACCTGGAACGCCACACGACGCAAACGCGCGAGCTATTCCTGAAGCTGGTCCGCCAGGAGGGCGGCTGACTTTTGCTGCCGATTTCCAGGCGAGCGGCGGGCGTAAGCCCGCTGTTTGAACCGTCAACCACTTCTCAACAGCGGGCTTACGCCCGCCGCTCGCCTAGATGTGTTGCGCGACCACATCCAGGTGCTTGGCCGAATTTGGCGAGAATCAGGCCCACCAGCTTGCCTCGCTTGCCCCAGGCGCACGCTCGGCGGGCGAAGTCCGTCCGCGCGGCGCGCCGTGGGCAGACCGACCTTCGCGCCGCGCGGGCCGCTTGCTACAGTACCGCTCCGCGCGGTCCCGTCCGCGCGCCGCGACCGGAACCGTTCGGAACAGAGGAGAACGAGATGCGACCCATCCGCTTGGCCCTGCTCGGTTTGCTGCTCGGCACCGCCGTGCAAGCCCAGCCTGCCGCCCCGCCCACCCAGCCCGCGCCGCCGGCGCAAGCGCCCCCGGCTGACAATTCCCGGCTCGACCAGATGCTGGCGCGCTGGGAAAAAGAGATGGGCACCATCCAGTCGCTGGCGACCGAGATGACCCGCACCACGGTGGACAAGACCTGGGGCACCACGGAAACCTACGTCGGCCGGGCCAAATACGTGAAGCCCAACCTGGCCCTGCTGGAGATGCAGAAGAAGGACAATCCGCAGGTCTTTGAGAAGTACCTCTGCACCGGCACCTTCCTGTATCAGTACGTGCCGGCCAGCAAGGCGATCCACGTCCACGAGCTGCCGCCGCCGCGTCCGGGCCAGGCCCCTGGCGACGACAACTTCCTGTCGTTCCTCTTCGGCATGAAGGCGGAGGAAGCCAAGAAGCGCTACGACCTGAAGCTGGTGAAGGAAGACCAGTGGTACGTGTACATCGAGGTCACGCCCAAGCTGGCCGTCGATAAGAGCGATTTCCAGAAGGCCCGCCTGGTGCTGAACCAGAGCAACTTCCTGCCCCGACAAATCTGGTTCGAGCAGCCTAACGGCAACGAAATCTCGTGGGATTTGCCGAAGGCCCAGAGCGGCGTGCAGATCGACCGCAACGAGTTCGCGCCCCCGCAGCAGGCCCCGGCCGGCTGGACGATGGTCCGCGTGCCGCGCGCCGAGGCGGCCCCGAACCCGAACAACAACGCGAAGCCGACGGTGGTGCGGCCGAACGACAAGTAACGGACGAATCATCCGCGGCACGAGCGGCCCGCCGCGGCCGTGC
>JAEUIF010000402.1 GCA_016795185.1 Planctomycetia bacterium
GTCGTGCCGCGCGAGCGGACGCCGCTGGCCCCAGCGGCGGCACGCACACGGCCAGTCGTGAGACTTCCGCGACGCGCAAGTTATCCAGACGTGGTTGGTCATCGAACAGGGTGCAATGCTCTTCCAAAGGTAAAGGGCGCCGCTGGATGAGCCGGGCAGCACCCAGAATGTTGCCCTCCCCGTCGTACTCGGCGAAATGGAGCGCATCGCGGTCGTGCGCGTCGGACTCTCGTTCATCGACGCCGGTACTCGGAGCGAAGAATTGCAGACGCTTGCAGAAGATTTCGTAACGGAAGCGGAACAGTTCGTCGAGTTGACGGGGCGTGGTCAGTTTTTTCGCCGGACTGACGTAGGTGAAGACGACGGATTTTCGCTGCTGGGTCCGCGAGGGAAGCGCCGCGGACGCCTCGAGGGCGTTCGCGATCGCAGGGATGCATGCCGCGCTCATCAAAATGCCTTCCCAAAAGAATGAAGTGACAGCTGGGCTGGAAGCACCGCTGACCAGGGGACAGACTCTCCACGTGCTGCAAGCGAGTTGCAGTGATCGACGACTCAGCGCCAGTTGATGAAAGACGAAGCGAAGTAAGTGACAGCGAATCTCTGAACGGCGTCGTTCGCGACGCCTAGAGCAGTTCGCGGATGAGTGTAGCACCGGGCGCTTTGGTCCGCACAGCGGACCCTACGGTATGCTGTAGGGTCCGCTGTGCGGACCGCTACAGCCGGTCGCAAAATGCTCTAGCCGCCGGGCGGGCGCGAGTGGCCCGCCAGGGTGCGTCGCCATTGTCCGGTGGCGACGTCCCAGAGCTGTATGTCCATGCCGACGGCCACGGCGATACGCTGGCCGTCCGCGGAGAATGCCAGGGCGCTCACGGGCGTCGAACCGGGCGAGAAGTTCACCTGCTTCCGGTTCTCGGCCAGGTTCCAGACCATGACCTTGGTGCTCGCCGAGGCCAGCAACTTGCCGTCCGGGGAGAACGCGACCGCCCGGACCAGGTCGTCCTTGTGGCCGTAAATCACGCCGTTGTGATTCGCCGACTTGGACCGTTCGAGCAGGTGAACGGGAAAGGCATCGCCCGATTTCCGGTCGCGGGTAAAAGCCAGTCTGCTGCCGTCGGGCGAGCAAGCCAGGGCCACGAAGCGGATGCCGGCGATTTCCAGCAACTTGCGTTCCTCCTCGGTGGAGGCATAATCCGCGCCGCCCGTGTTCAGCGTGCCGTTTGCCGCATAGACCAGCGCGCAGACACCCTGCCGGTGGTGCGCTTGCTGGCTGGACTTCTTTTCGCCCGTGCGAGTGTCCCACTCGTGTACGCCGTATCCGGGCTTCGGTTGCATGACAACATCGAGACTGCCGCAGCCGGCTGCCAGCGTGCCGCCGTCGGCGCGGAACGCCAGGCAGGTGACGGGTTCCAGGTGTTCGAGCTTGTGCCGCAGCCGCAGACTCGGCAAATCCCAGAGCTGGACCGTCCGACCATGTGCGGCGGCCAGGGTCCGGCCGTCCCGCGACAGGGCCAGGGCATTGACCGCAGCGCCGACCGGCAAGGTGAACTGCACGCCGTCGCCGTCGCCGTCCACGCGCCACAGCTTCACCGTGCCGTCCGTGCTGCCGGAGGCGAGCAGTCGACCGTCGGCGGAAAATGCCGTGCAGGCGACTGGCCCGGTATGTCCGTGTCGCGGCAGCGCGAAGCCGAGGGTCTCATCGCTCGCGGTAGTGCGTGCCAGCTGATTCGGCGTCGCGAGCCAGGCCAGCGCGGTTGCGGCGCTTCCGAGCGACAGGAACGCCAGGCACAGCGCCGCAGCCAGCTTCCACTGGTGAGCGGTCATGCTGGCGAGGGCGGTTTCCGCCTGCGCGACGGCCTCGGCGGTCAGTAAGCCTGTGGGTGCCGTGTGACCAACCGCCAGCAGGGCAGCGCCCTTGATCGTGGAAGCAACCAGAGTAGGCGGGACGGCGGCCGTCGCGGCGTCCTGGACGAGCACGGCGCTCAGTCCACTGGCCGAGTATGCCAGTCCGCGCCGGGACAACCGCTGGCGGAGCAACTCTCGCCCCTGGGAAAGCCGCGTGGCGATCGTGCCCATCGGCCAGCCGAGCTGCTGGGCCGCTTCCTGATTGGTCTTGCCCTCGAAGTAGCACAGGAGCAGCGGCGTACGATATTTCTCCGGCAAGTGCTGGAGTTCTTCGTCCAGGACGGAGCCCAGTTCCCTGGACATGGTGCCTCCATGTTCTCCGGAAGCATCGTGGACCGACGCCAACTCGCCAGCGCGCTTTTCATGACTGCGCCGGCGGCCGGCTGTGGTTCTCGCTTTCAGTGCGATGCGATACGCCACGCCATGCAGCCAGCTGGCGAGCGAGTCCTGCTTGGAGATTGAGGGCGCTTTGCGCGCCAGGACGATGAAGGTCGCTTGAAAGGCGTCCTCCGCATCCTGCCGCTGTTGCAGCACGCGCTGGCAAACACGGAGCACCATCGCGCTGTGCCGGCGCACCAGGACATCGAAGGCCGCTTCATTCCGCTCAACGAGGAAACGTTGCAGCAATTCCCCGTCCGACTGGGGGCCGGTTTCCCGCAAGCGCGTGAAGAATTTGGTAACGGTACGGAGTAGCATGGTACCCTTAACTCTCGCAGTATCGCCGTGCGGGGTCGCTTGCCCGGTCAGCGGTCAGAAAGCGCCCCGAGCCACGAATGCAAGCGGCCCGGCGCTGCAAGCGACTCCAGAGGCAGCCCATACCAGCAGCAACGTCACCAGCCACCGTTGGTACGTCAACGACCATAGGGCGACGGAAACCAGCTGCGCTGGCTGTCGGGCGAGCACTCGGTCCATGGGCAGGCGATCCAGGACGATCCGCGAAGCCGCTCGAACGGTGGTCAGCACCAGCCGTTCCACGGCTTCGTCCGCCGCTGGCGCAGCGCAGTCCATCGGTTGGCAGCTCTCAGGAAGTTCTCGGCCAAGCCGGTTGCTCATCGGTCTGCATTCTCCCATTGGGACGACTGCGGTGCAATCGAGGGGGGACAACCCGGTGGCTTCAGGCACCGAGTTCAAACGAACTGCGTCGCGGTCGTCGTAAGTAGTGCCCGGCCGAACCAGCACTCTTTTTCTTTTTTCTTTTTTCGGGGGAAAAGTTCGCAACAATTGCGAGACGAACGGATCGCTGCCCCTGGTTGGCGAGCGGCGGGCTACTTTCCGGAGTCGCCCCCGTGCCACGGCAGAGCTGCGTTAACGCATGTTGCGACCGGCTGGAGCGGTCCGCACAGCGGACCCTACAGAATGCCGGCCGATTGGACTTGCCGTCTCAGTTCTTGTACCAGCATTCGACACGATCCGGTTTACGGGCATCCACCCGGCAGATCATGGAGTTGAGCGGGTGCGTGGATCCGCCGATGGCCTGGCGAATGGCTGCTTCCGTGGCCAGGCCAGCGGCGAGTGCCAGCGATAGATCGGAGGTAATGGAGAGCACGACGTCCGGAGCCGTCGGCATGGCGGTCACGTTCCAGGTCGTGTCGGTTTGACTTGCTCGGAACCAGCAATACTCGGACTGCGCCATGCAGGGCCTCGTTCGTCGCTTCGGTGGAGGTACGTGCCGCGTCAGGCGCGCGGTTGTCTGCGAATGGTATCCCAAATGATATGCGTCCTCAAGGGAGCTTCGCTCCCGAGGTCTGTGGAATACCGGACAGAAGGAACAGCGACGAAGGTGATCGAGAACGTGGGCCGGGGTTTCCGGAGCTGCGGCTCACTCCGCTTTCAGGACGATCAGGCAGGGATCGAAGTCGTCGGCCCGTGCGTTCAGGCCGGGCGTTGGTAGGAGTTTGCCCTGCTGACGGTCGTAGAGGTAGATGTCGCGCTCGCCCTGGCCGCCGATGCGTTCCGAAACGAAAGCGAGGTAGCGGCCGTCCGGGCTGAGCGCCGGCGAGAACTCGTGGGCCGCGGAGTTCAGGCCGGGCAGCGCGACGAACTTACCCACGGCGCGGTCGAAGAGATAGACATCGCGCCCGCCGCTGCCGCCTGGCCGGTCCG
>JAEUIF010000408.1 GCA_016795185.1 Planctomycetia bacterium
CGAGCAGGAACTGGCGGAGACCCAGCGGCGCTGCGTCGAATCGCTGGTCCTGCTCGATACCTTGCTCGACAAGGCGCCCGTCGGCCTGGCCTTTCTGGACCGCGATTTCAGCTACGTCCGCGTCAACGGCGCGCTGGCGGCCATCAATGGCTTGCCCGCCGCGGCGCACCAGGGCCGCACCGTGGCGGATGTGGTCCCGGCCGTGTGGTCGCAGCTGGAGCCGATCCTCCGCGGTCTGCTGGTGGGCGGGGAGCCCGTGGTCAACTCCGAGATCACCGGCGAGACGGCTGCCGCTCCCGGCCAGACCCGGCACTGGCTCTCCAGCTACTACCCGGTGCGCATCGCCGACGAGATCGTCGGCATCGGCGTCATCGTCAACGAGGTCACGCAGCAGCGGCAGATGCAGCAGCAATTGCAGCAAGCGCAGAAGATGGAAGCCATCGGCACGCTGGCGGGCGGCGTGGCTCACGAGTTCAATAACTTGCTCCAGATCGTCGGCGGCTACAGCGACCTCATGCTGCTTCGTCTCCAGCCGCCGGACCCCTTCTTCGACCACGTCCGCCAGATCAAGAAGGCTGCGGACCGCGCCGCCGCCTTGACCCAGGAATTACTCGCCTTCGGCCGCAAGCAATTGCTGTCCCCGAAAGTCCTGGACCCGAATGACCTCGTCACGCAAGTCGCCAAGCTGCTGCGCCATCTGCTGGACGCCTCGGTCGAGTTGGTCCTGTCCCTCAAGCCCCGCATTGGCTGGGTCGAGGTGGACCCGGACCAGCTGGAGCAGGCCTTGGTGAATCTGGCGCTGCATGCCCGCCACGCGATGCCGCAGGGCGGCCGGCTGACCCTGGAAACCAGCGGGCGGCGGTTCGACGAGCACTACCGGCACCTGCCGCCTGGCGACTACGTGCTCGTGCAGGTGAGCGACACCGGCCCCGGCATGGACGCCCAGACTCTGGACCGCATCTTCGAGCCCTTCTTCGCCGCGCGACCGGGCGTCCGGGAATCGGGCATTGGCCTGGCTGGCGTCTACGGAGTCGTGCGGCAGAGCGGCGGGCACATTTACGCGGCGAGCGCACCGGACCGCGGCACGGTGTACAGCATTTACTTGCCGCAGGTGGCGCCGGCCCCGGCCGACCACGCGGCAGCCGATCTGTCGGCCAGTGCGCCGGGCGGTACGGAAACGCTGCTGCTGGCGGCGAATGATGAACTGCTGCGCAACTATGCCAACCTGTTGCTGCAAGCCGCCGGCTACCAGGTACTGGAGGCGGAAGCCAACGACCGCGCCCGAACCCTGGCCGCGCGGCACGAGGGGCCAATCCACTTGCTGCTGGTCGAAGTCGGCGGCGATCACCAATGGGTCGCCGACCTCCAGCAGTCGCGTCCGGAAACGAAAGTGCTCTTCCTGCTCGCGACTGCTGAAACGGCAGCGCCGGTCCCAGGTGCCTCGCTCCGCCTGCCGTTCGCGCCGCCGGTCTTGTTGCAAAAGGTTCGCGAAGTGCTGGACGAATGAGTCCGTCGGCCGCTGGCGACTTCGCACCCGGCGCGGCGCTGATCGAAATCGTGACGGCTACTCCTCGGGCGCGATGGCCGGCAGGCCCAGCGCCTCCAGGTGGAACTTCTCCCGCGCGCGCATCTTCCGCGCCTCGGCCTCGGTCTTGTCGTCGTAGCCGCACAGGTGCAGCAGGCCGTGGATGACGTACAGCGCCAGTTCCGCATGCACCGGATGGCCCCGGCTTTCGGACTGCTCACGTGCAACCTCGGCACCGATGACCAATTCGCCTTGCAGTTTCTTCTCACCCGGTTCGCTCAGCGGAAAGCTGAGGACGTCGGTCGGTTCGTCGTGCTGCAAGTAGCGCTGGTTGAGCTGATGAATGGTGGGATTATCGACGAACGCCAAACTGATGACGGCGTCCTCGATGTCTTCCGCCTCAAGCACGGTGCGCGCTGTCTCGCGCAGCAAGCCACGGTCGATGGTCACGGCTTCCTGCGGACAGGCAATACTGATCTTGATGGCCATGCTTTACTTGGTTGTTTGTGGCTGTGGATCAACGCTGGGATCAGGAACTGCCGTGGTTGCGTCAGCTAACGCTGGCTGGCGGCGGAAGCCGTCCGTCGCGGGTTCTTCAACGCGCACCCGCGTGGCAATCACGGTGGGCTGCTTGCCGAGGACTTCTCGTGCCAGGGCGGTGTAGTCCTCCGCGCCGTTGCAGCTGGGCGCGTAATCGAAGATCGGGCGGCCGTGGCTGGGGCATTCCGCCAGCTTGACGTTGCGTCGAATCTTGCTGTCGAAGATTTTTGCCTGGCTCCACGGCGTTGGCCCCGACTTCGCTTTGTCGAGGTACTCCTGCAAATCGCGAATAACCTCCTGGCAGAGCCGCAGGTTCGCTTCCAGCATGCAGATGACGATGCCGGTGACCTTCAGCACCGGATTGATGCGCCGTGCCACGAGGGCGGTGGTTTCCAGCAGTTTCCCCAGGCCATGCAGCGCCAGAAAGTGCGGCTGTAACGGGATAAACACTTCGCCCGCCGCCGCCAGCGCGTTCAGCGTCAACACCCCCAGGGACGGCCCGCAGTCCATCAGCAGAAAGTCGAACTCGTCTTCTTCCGGGCCGAGCAAGTCGCGCAGGATGACTTCGCGCCCGACCACGCCCGCCAGTTCGACCTCGGCCGCCGCGAGGTTGATGTCCGAGCCCGCGATCCAGAGATTTTCCTGGGCTTGCCGGCGCACCTCGGCGATGGGCCGATTGGCCACCAGCACATCGTACATCGAAGGAGCCTGACCGTCGGCGGGGACGCCCAGGTGCGTGGTGGCGTGGGCCTGGGGGTCGAGATCGAGGATCAAGACCCGCTGGCCCAGACGGGCCAGGGCGGCAGCCAGGTTCACGGCCGTGGTGGTCTTGCCGACGCCGCCCTTCTGGTTGATGATCGCGATCCGTCGCATGATGAAGTCCGGGGTTCGAGGTCGAGGGCTGGAATCGTTCTGGAGAACAGGTACAGAATAAACAAACCGCCGCTTCTCGTCCACCGCGCCCGCTCGAGCAGATCGCAACTGGCTGTAGTGGTCCGCACAGCGGACCCTACGGAGATTCCGTAGGGTCCGCTGTGCGGATCGCTGCGCCCTGTGCTACACCGGTTTGCAAGTTGTTCT
>JAEUIF010001485.1 GCA_016795185.1 Planctomycetia bacterium
CACAAATCGTCCACCCGCTTGGCCAGTTCGGGAAACAGTTCGGAGACTTCCAGGCCGCTCTCACCGTGCTTGGCGAACTTGTACGGCGACGCGAACAACCCCTTCAGCGGCGAACGCGCGATCTTCGGCACGTCCCTGGCAATGCTTTCGGGGACATCCTTCTTATCGAGCTTCGCCAGTTCGGGCTTGGGGTCCCAGGTATCGACATGGCTCGGCCCGCCGCCCATGAACAGGAAGATGACGTTCTTCGCTTTGCCCTGGAGGGACTTCGCGTCCAGCGTGCCGTCGCCGGTCGCGTCGTCGGCGCTCAGCCGGCCCTCATCCGCGAGCAACGCGGTCAACGCCAGCGAGCCGAAGCCCAGGCAGGAGCGTTGCAGCATCTGCCGGCGGGAGAGTATCGGAGACCCGTAGTTCTGAGACGCCTGGTTCATGGTTCACGTCCCTTCCGAAAGGCACCGAGCAGTAGACCCTACGGGACTGATAGCTGACAGCGATCAGCTATTCGATGTACACGAACTCGTTCACGTTCAGCAGCGCCTGGCAAAAATGCACCAGCGCCGACTGCGAACCCGCTTCCGGGCTCGGCTGATATTTCTCGAAGAACTTCAATGCCGCCGTGCGCTCGGCCTCATCGGGCGCACGACCCAGCAGCAGTTGAAACGCCATTTCAAGTTGCTTGTCGCGGTCGTCGCCCGCTTGCTGTTCCAGCCGGGCCGCCAACGCTTTCGCGCGGTCGAGCGAGAACTGGTTGTTCATCAGGTAGAGCGCCTGCAACGGCACCGTGGAGACGTGCCGCTTCGGGCAACTCTCCGCAGCGCCGGCTGGACCGTCGAACAGCTTTTGCATCTGCGGCGCTTGATTGCGGCGCTGGGTCAGGTAGATCGTGCGGCGCAGGCTGCTCGCTTCCGGCTGCGTGGGGCCGCCGAGGTCGCGGTCCAGTTCGCCGGTGACGGCGAGCGTGGCGTCGCGGATTACCTCGGATTCCAGGCGGCGCAACGGCCAGCGCCACCAGAGCAAGTTCTCCGGGTCGCGCTGCGCGTTGCCCGCGTGATGCTGGGCCGCCTGGCGGTAAGTGGCCGAGCCGACGATCTGGCGGTGCAGGTGCTTGGTACTCCAGCCGTTGTCTCGCAACTCGGACGCCAGCCAGTCGAGCAGTTCCGGGTGCGTGGGTTTCGTGCCGCGCGTGCCGAAGTCGCTGGGCGTAGGTACGATGCCCCGGCCGAAATGATACTGCCAGAGGCGGTTGACCCAGACGCGGGCAGTGAGCGGATTCTTCGGACTGGCCAGCCAGTCGGCCAGCACGGTGCGCGGCTTCTCGTATACAGCCGGGGGCGCGGGGCCGAACAGCGCCGGCCAGCCCACGTCGAGTTCCGCGCCGCGCTGGTGGACTTCGCCCGCCACCAGCAAGTACGGCTTCGCTTTCGCCAGTTCGGCCGGCACGAAGGGCGGCGGATAGAAGCCCTTCATCGGCAGCACCTCGACCTTGTTCGGGTTATGCACCGGCGAATAGAAGCCCCAGGTCTGCGGCTTGTCGGGCATCTTCTTTTCGAGTGCCGTCAGCTTCCTGGTCAGCTCCGTGTAGAGCGGCCTGTCCTCGTCCGGGATGCCCTTCTCGATGCGGCCCGGCGTGAACTGGAACCTGAGGTCCGCTTCGCGCGCCAGCTTCTCCTGCTCCGGCGTGCGCCGTTCGGCGGGGATTTCGAGAGCGGCACGCTGCTCGGCGGTGAGTTTCTGGCGCGCGTCGGCGATCAGCCGGGCGCGGGCGTTCTCGAACAGCGTCTGCTTCAGGCGATAGGCAGGATCGTACTCGGCGGGCTTGGCCGCTTCATACGCGGCCCACAGTTCCGGGTCTTGCAGCGCCAGGTTGTTCGGCGCGCCGCGGACGAAGAAGCCCTGGAAGCGATAGTAGTCGCGTGCGGTGAACGGGTCGAACTTGTGGTTATGGCACTGGCAACAGTTGAACGTGACGCCCAGCAGCGTCGTCGCGGTGGCGTTCACCACGTCCACCAGCACGTCGTTGATCTGGCGCGGCTTGTCCTCCTCGTTACTGGACAGCCGGGCCGAAGCGAGGAAGCCGGTGGCGATGAGGTTTTCGTCGCGGTAGGGCGTCAGTTCATCGCCGGCCACTTGCTCGCGCAGGAAGCGGTCGTAGGGCTTGTCGCTGTTGAAGCTGGCGACCACGTAGTCGCGGTAGCGCCAGGCATAGTGGCGGGGATGATCGCTCTCGTAGCCCTCGCTGTCCGCGTAGCGGGCCAGGTCGAGCCAGTGCCGGCCCCAGCGCTCGCCATAGTGCGGCGAGGCGAGCAGCCGTTCGACCAGCTGTTCGTACCAGTCGGGCGACGGATCGCGCAGCGCCCGTTCGTTCTCTTCGGGCGTCGGCGGTAGGCCAATCAGGTCGAGATACAACCGGCGAATCAACACGCGGCGCGGGGCTTCGGACGCGGGCTGCACGCCTGCCGTTTGCTGCTTCGCCCGGATGAAGGCATCGACCGGATTGCGGCCCCAGGAATCGTCGCTGACCGGCGGCGTCGGACGCTGGATCGGCTGAAACGCCCAGTGGTCCGACTGCGGCGCTTCGAGGGGCAGCACCGACACATCCCACTTCATACCCTGGTCGATCCAGGCCCGCAGCAACCCTACTTCCTCCGCCGTCAGGGCCGGGCCGCGCGCCGGCATGCGCTTGTCTGGCACCTGGCCGGCCACCAGGTGAATCAGCCGGCTGCCGGCGCTGTCGCCGGGCTTGGCGAGCGCCTTGCCGTCGGTTTCACCCAGGATGTCCGCCTGCTGATCGAGACGGTAGCCGGACTTCGAGTTCTGCCCGCGATGGCACGCGAAGCACCGCTGCGTGAGTAGCGGAAAGATGTCGCGCTGGAAATCGACGGTACGGCGCACCGCGGGCGGCAATTCCGGAGCAGCCTCGACGTGGGCCAGCACGGCCAGGCCCAACAGCAATGCGATTCCAATGAAGCGGCGGCAAGTCGAGTGGCAGTACATACGGCTTTCCCCAGGCGCGGCGGGTGGGGTGGCAAGCAGCAAGTTCGTGTTTGAGTATAGATCGAGACGACGATTGCGTAACAGCACAAAGCATGAAATCGAGATTTCTTTCTGTGCAATCGTCGCCGCGAGCGATTACGGCAACGGACAGCGGAGGACTGGATTGAGTTCCCGCAAACCCACCTCGGAAGTCCACCACCAGCGAACTGGAAGCGCGCTTCTCAAAGGAATGTCGCTGCCCACGGACTACGGAGTGCAGCTGACACTCTTCGGAGCCAGGCCCTCTGGAATCTGGCGATTTTCCGCCAAAATCGGGGCTTTGCCGGATACCACGCACAGGCCGCGCGATTGGCACATCAGTTGCGTTTAGACCGGCACCAACGCTTTGCAACACGTCTGCGGCGGCCAACGCCCGTCGTGGGCGCGATGGAATAACCAGCAATTTCAGGGAGCAACCCGTGCGACTCAACCACAAGCAACCGTCGGTTTCTCGGTCTGCCCAGCGGCCTGCGCCCGGCCTGACTTTCAACAACTCGCTGCTGGCCTGGCATGCCCGCCGGAAGGCGGAGAGCGTCGCCGCAGCCAGCTGCCTCGAACGCGGTGAAACGGAACGGCGCGCGGGCGCCAAAGCGCGGTCTTCTCTTCCGGCGGTGTCCCTGTCGTGACGTTCACGATCGGGCTCAACGGGTTCATCGATAATCGAAGGAGACTTTCATGGGTACCATTCTGCTGATCGTCCTGATCCTGCTCCTCCTGGGCGGCCTGCCGACCTGGGGCTACAGCCGGAACTGGGGTTACGGGCCGAGTGGCATCGTCAGCCTGTTGCTGGTCGTGTTGCTGGTCATGCTCCTCATGGGTGTGGTGCCGTGGGGCTACGGCCCGCCGGTCGTCGTTCGCTAACGCCGGGCAAGCGCTTCAAACCGTGGGCCGGGGCGGCATTTCCGGATGACGACCGCCGGTCCACGACTGAAACATCAACCGGGCCGATGAACTGGCTCGTTCTCACTCCCCAGGCTGGTTCGGCGAACCGTCGTGGGGACATAAACAGGAACGCTTGCAGTCTGTTTCGTACCGACGGAACAGACGTCAACCCGCTGAGCGATTAGCGGTTCATCATACAGGCCGACGACCAAATTCGGGGCCGCGGACGCAATGCGTTCGCGGCCTCTGGTCGTTGTCGGGGATTCGGCGGGCCGGATCATGGCACGCGGCGCCAAAGCCGATAAATCCAGCAGCGTCGGTTCCGGGGCTTTGGTGGACTGGGATGCCACCGAGGACGGAACTGCCCGCCGCTTGCCTGCCCGCCCCATTTTGCGCCGAGGTCGAAGATGACCGAACCCGCCCCGTCGTCCACATCGCTCACGCCGGCCCGCTGGCTCTGGGACTTCCTGCTGTTGGCCGGCTTCGCAGGACTGTTTTTCTTTCTGCCCGTCCCCACGTTGCCGCTGCGCGGCGAGGAAACGCGCCGCGCCCAGGCCGCGCGCGAGATGGTCGAAACCGGCGTGTGGCTTTATCCGCAGCAGCAACGGCAACTTTATCTGACCAAGCCGCCCTTGCTGTACTGGCTGATCGCCTCGGTGGCGGAAGTCCGCGGCAAGTTCGACCGCTGGACGGTGCGCTTGCCGTCGGTCGTCGCGACCGCCCTGGTGATGCTGCTGCTCTACGTTTACGGACGCTGCACGGTGTCCCGCCTGGTAGGCTGGTGCGCCGCCCTCAGCTACGGCACGACGGCTTCGATTCTCGACAAGGGCGTGTCCGCCGAGATTGAAGCAGTCTTCATCCTGTTCATTGCCGGCTCGCTGCTGGTCTGGCACCTGGGCTACGTCCGCTGCTGGCCGCCGCTGGCGACCTGGGTCCTGGGCTACCTGCTGGCCGCGCTCGGCATGCTGACCAAGGGACTGCAAGCGCCCTGCTATTTCGCCGGCGCTGTGACCGTCTACCTGGCCTGGCGGCGCGACTGGCGCTTCCTGCTGCACTGGTCGCATGCCGTCGGCCTGGTGCTCTTCGCGCTCGTGGTCGGGGCCTGGCTGGTACCGTGCGCCCAGCAAGTCGGCCTGGCGCCCGTGCTGCATACCTTCACGGGCGACACGGTCTCGCGTATTTTCACGTTGCAGGGGTTCCTGGCGCATCTGGCCCGTTACCCGCTGGAAACCTTCGCCAACTTGTTGCCGTGGTCCGTGGTCCTGGCCTGGTATACCGTGCCGGCGTGCCGGCGTGAGCTGGGCCGCTGGCCGGAGGCGGCGGCCTTTGCCCTCGTCTGCGTGGCGGTGGCTTTTCCGACCTGCTGGCTGCCCGTCGGCGCGCAGCCCCGCTACTTCACGCCGCTCTATCCGAGTCTGGCGGTGCTGATGGCGGTGGTCCTGGATGCGGTTGCCCGGAGTGAAGCCGGCAGCGCGTTGCGTCGGAGCTGGCGGCTGGCGTTGCTGTCCGCCGCCGGCATCATGTTGCTGGCTGGCTTCGCGCTGGTGATTGCCCGGTTCGGCCCCTATGCCGCACGGCTGCGCGTCTTGCCGGGCGGACTGGTGATGGGGTATCTCGTGGCGGGCGCGGCAGCCGCGGTCTTGCTGCTGCGGTGGCGCGGCGACCACGGCGTCCGCCCCGTGGCGCTGGGAGTGGCGCTGATCGCCCTTTTCTTCGGCGTGACGCACGCGGCGGTCATTGTCCCAGTCGAGGCGGAGATACTCACCGACCTGGCTGGCCCCGTGGCGGCCGTCCATGCTCAGCTACCGCCGGGGCATCGGCTGGTGAGCCTCGAACGGCTGTATCACGGCTTCACGTTCCATTATCCGGAGCCGATTCCGGTGTGCCTGGTGGAGAGTCAACCGCCGTCCGAGGTGGCTGCCCCCACCTGGTTCTGCATCGACGCCGGCAAGGGCGGCAGCGGGCTGAAGCTGCCCTTCGCCTGGGAAACGGTAACGGTGGTGTCGCTGGACCGCTTGCGGAAGGATGCTGCCCTGGCGCAGCGTACCGTGGTCGTCGGCCGCTGGCTGCCGCGCGAAGCCGATACTCATCCAGTCTCGGTTCGCGAAACGGCGGCGAAGTATTGAGACGGTTCGCGCTTCGGCGATTTAGTTTGCGACCGACCGCATCGGTCCGCGGAGCGGGCCTACCAGCCTTGACTAACGATCTACGGCTCATACCGCAGCAATCGACACGGAATGCGACCGTTGTACAACGCTACCTGCTCGACCACCGGCAGGCCCACCTGCTTCGCCAGTTCCTGATTCCCCGTGAACACCCAGCAGCGCCAGCCTCGGCAATGCTCGCGAAACAACGCACCGAGCATGCGGTACAGCCCTTTCAATTCCTGCTCCTCGCCGATGCGTTCGCCATAGGGCGGATTGCACAGGATGGTCCCCGGCGGCCCGTCTGGCGGACGGAAATCGTGGACATTGCGCACCTCGAAGCGCAGCAGATGCCCGACACCGGCGGCGCGGGCATTGGCTTCGGCCAGCGAAGTCACATCCCGCCGCTGGTCCGAGCCGATGATCGGGGCCAGCAACTGCTTCAGCACGCCGCGCCGGGCTTCGTCGCGGATCGCGGTCCACAGGCTCACGTCGAAGTCCATCCAGCCCATGAAGCCGAAGCGCTTGCGCGTCAGGCCCGGCGGCCGGCGCAGCGCCAGCCAGGCGGCTTCGATGGGCAGCGTGCCCGAACCGCAGAGCGGATCGGCGAACGGTGTGGCAGGGTCCCAGCCGGTGCGCTGAATTAGACCGGCGGCCAAGGCTTCGTTGAGTGGAGCTTTCGTCTGGATCGGCCGATAGCCGCGCTTGTGCAACGAATCGCCGGAACTGTCCAGGCTCAGCACCGCCTGGTTCTTGTGAATGTGCAGATTCAACCCGACCAGCGGTTCCTCGACATCGACGCTGGGCCGCCTGCCGCAGCGCTCGACGAACTGATCGCAAATGGCGTCCTTCGTTTTCAGCGCGGCATAGTGCGAATGGGTGATGCGCGAATCGCGGACGTTGCAATCGACCGCCAGCGTGTGGTCGGGCGTCAGGTACGCGGACCAATCGACGGTCTGCACCGCCGTGTAGAGTTCCTCGGGGGATTCGACGCGCGTCTCCAACACGGGCCAGAGAATGCGGACGGCGGTGCGCAGCCAGAGGTTGGCCCGGTAGAGCATGGCCCGGTCGGCGTCGAAGCCGACCCCGCCGCGGCCTGTCTCGACCCCCGTCGCGCCCAGGCGGCGTAGCTCATCAGACAGTATTGCTTCCAGTCCACCGGCGCAGGTGGCGAAACATCGAACACTTTGCTCGTCGGACTTCTTCAAGGTGTATCGTTTTGCTGCAACGAGTGTGGTGGACCAAATCAACACGGCGACGACTCACTACGGTGCATTGTAGGGCCAACAAAACCGGCCAAATTTCGGATGCCGTAAATTGGTTCCAAATATAGCTTTATCGGCACGAATTGCCGGAGTCCTTTCGATCTCTCGGCGACTGGCACAACGTTTGCCTTAACAGTGCGGCAGAGAAGAAGCACCGCCCGCAAGTCCTGCCCGGCCCACCGTGCATCGACTGGCAATCCAGACCACTGACGTTCGACCCCCGGAACCGAGAACATGCATTCTCTGGATGCGCTCGCTTTTCGTCTCTTTGGACCCGTGGTTACTGGGCCGATGCTGCTGGTCGGCATCGGCCTGGGCGCTGCCTTGCTGGCAGCGATCTGCTGGCTGGCCCTACGACCTCGGCAGGCCGTGGTGGTGGCAAGACGACAGGGCAAGGAAATCGATCCGTTCGTGCAGGGCAGCCGGCGAGAACGCCGTTCGGGCATCCGGCGGAAGGGCAATCCGGTGACGATCCACGTCGCCGAGGAATGGGAGAAAGCAGGCCGGGAGGAAGGTGTGATCCAGGACCGTTCCACGGGTGGCCTGGGCCTGGAACTGAGCCGGGAGGTGCCGGTCGAGACCATCCTGAAGGTCCGGCCGATCTCCGCTCCGGTGACGACGCCCTGGGTTGAGGTGGAGGTCCGCAATTGCCGGGCGCAGAACGGCAAATACCGCGTCGGCTGCCGGTTCAAGCGTACACCGTCGTGGGATGTGATGCTCGCTTTCGGTTAGTTTCGATTCGCGGCCGAGCAGGCCGTGCAAGCATAGTCAGTCCCGTCCGTCCCCAATCGCCCGTGGAATGAAGAGGGGGGCAGCCAGCCCGGTTCGGAGTTCCCTCACTCCGAACCGGGTTCTTTTTTCATTTCACCAACCGGCACGCGCGCCGATCCCTTCACCCTCCCTGCGCCGTTCAGCGCGGCTCACTCCGCCAGGCTGCTCGCCGTTTCAGGATGAACCGCCGGGCCGCGTCCATACGGTGACAGCTGCGGGTTGACCCAACACGCGCACGCGCAGTTCGCGATGCTTCTGCCAACCGACCTGGTGGGCCGCGTCGCGCAGCACCGCTGGCTCGCCGACGAGCAGCACCGCTCGGCCGTTGGGTTTCAGCACGCGCTGGTACTCCCGCAGCATTTGCCGGTAGAGTGGGCCGATTTCCTCCGGGCTGCTCAGCTGCTTGCCGAACGGCGGGTTGGAAACGATGCGTTCGACGCTCGCATCGGCCAGCGGCAGTCGGGTCGCGTCCCAGCGCGCGAGTTGCGCCTGCCCCAGTCGCCGCAGATTGACGCCCGCCGCACGCAGCGCCGCGCGGTCGAGGTCGCCGCCCCAGGTGCGGACCTTGCCCCGGCCGGCTTCCAGTTGCTCCGCGAGGATGGTGCCGGCCCCGCACATTGGATCGAGTACGATCTGCCCTGGTTGCGCATCGGCCAGCCGTACCATCGCCGCCGCCAGCGTGGGCCGCAGCGAGGCCGGCAAGTGTTCGAGCTTGTAAGTGCGGTGCCGCATGGTCTTGTCGGACAACCGTAGACCGCACACCGCGCGCTGCCCGTGAATGGTCAGCCAGAACTCGACTGCCGCATCCTCCTCTACCGGCTTCCAGCTGGCGGGGAACTTGCCCGCCAGGCCGCGCGCGAACGCCTTGCCCGCGTCCGCCCGACGATAACCGTGCTCGCCCGTCATCTGTGCGACGAGGTGATAGGTCGGCTTGCCCTTCGGCTTGGGGCGCACGGCGTGGTGCAGTTGCAGCAATCGGTTCCAGTCGGCGTCCTGCGCGGTCCAGCGCTGAATGCGGTCGAGGTCCTCGGCGCGGTAGGTCAGCTGGTCGCTGCCCCAGGCGAGCAAGAACACGTCCTCGGTGGTCCGCAGTCGCAGTAACGACGCATCGATCTCCGGCACCCGGAAGACGACGAAGCCCGGCCCGGTCTTCTTCACCTCGCCGCCGAGCCGCTCTTCAATTTCCTCGCCGGCCACGTCCTCTAGCCCCGGCATGGTGGTGGCGTAACAGGCGGGCAGTTCGTGGGTGCGCGCTTTGGCCATGATGCAAAATCCGGCGACATTCCTGTAGGTCAGGCTTTCCAGCCTGACGGAAGCGCCCGCGATGAGCGGTACGCCGCCGCCGCGTCCGTCAGGCTGGAAAGCCTGACCTACGTTGAAACGATCCACCCTATCCTATCCGAAGTCTCGAGCGCGACCGGGAAACCTGGGAAATATCTCCGCTTCCTGCGGCCGTGTCCGCGCGATCGCCGGGTTTCGCCCCTCGTCCACGATCAAGCGCGCGGACCGCGGCGGCCGATAATGCACCTGTCAGCCACCGACGGCAACGCACGACGGGGCGCCCTCACGCAAGGACGGCGGCATGGAAGCAGGGCGCCGACGGCGGGTGCGATGGTCATGGACGATCGTCGCACTCCTGGGTTGCGCCGCGCTGCTCCCCGCGGCGGAACCGAACGTGCCGTTGCCCGTTCGGGACGGCAGTTGCTCCTGGGTGTTGCCTGGCTCTCCTCAGCAGGCTCAGTTTGGACTGGTCGTCGCCTCTCTGGCTCACGGGGCCGGCCCGTATCGCGTTCGTATCGTCACCGAGGCCACGGCCGGCCCCGGCTCGCTAACGCCCGTCGTTTCACCGCCCGATGATCTCTGGCAGCAACAAATCCGCCTCACTCGTGAACGGCTGCAACGCGCCCGCCAGCGTCAGGCCTTCATCACCTACCCCGCCGCCGAGCCGCCGCGCGAACGTGCATTTCACCTGTTCATGGGCGAAATGGATTTTCACAACGCCGAGAGTTACACGGAGATTCGCGCCCGCTTGCAGGCCGTCGGCAAGCACTGCCAGGTCTACGTGGACGGCGAGACGCCGGACCAGGAACCTCTGCGCGCTGCGGTGTCGGACGCCGTCCGCACCTTCGATGAGGAAGTCCACCCACAGGCCCGGCAGCGCTTCGGCGGCGTCCTCGACGTGGACCGCGACGGCCGGTTTACCCTGCTGTTCACGCCGAAATTGTCCCGTCTGTGCAACGGCAAGGTGACGCTCGGCGGCTGCGTGCGGGGCAGCGATTTTCACCGCGACCTGGCCGCGCCGTTCGGCAACCGCTGCGATCTGATGTTTCTCAATGCCGATTTGCCCGCCGGCCCGCATCTGCGTACGCTCATCGCGCACGAATACACGCACGCCATCATCTACAGCGAGCACCTGTTCGGCGACTACTTGCCGAGCGAGCCGCGCCGCGACGAGCAGTGCTGGCTGAACGAAGGGCTGGCCCACGTCAACGAAGACTTGCACGCCTATTCCGGCAGCAACCTCGACTATCGCGTCAGCACGTTTCTCAACGCCCCGGAACGCTATTCCCTGGTGGTGCCCGACTACTATCGCGCCGGCCTGTTCCGCTCGCACGGCCATCGCGGCAGTAGCTTTCTGTTTCTGCGCTGGTGCGTGCAGCGCCACGGCGAAGCCCTGCTCGAACGACTGTCGCGCAGCAACCTGGCGGGCATTGCCAACCTCGAAGCGGCGACCGGCGAACGATTCGCCAACCTGTTCCGCGCCTGGACGACGGACCTGGCGCGCGGGCAACTGCCCTCGCCGCGCCCTTCCGAGCGCCTGCTGTGCGGCCCGCGCACGACCGAGTTCGTGGTCGGGTCTGAACAGGAAGTCGCGCTGACGGGCACGAGCGCCAAATACCTCCGCCTGCACGTCCCGCCGAACCAGGCCGTGAAGCTGAGCATCAGCACGGAAGGCGCGGCCGAGTTGCAAGCGACGCTGGTGCCGCTGCCCGCCGACCTGCCGCGGCTGAGTTTGCAAGTCCGCCCGGAACCGACCGGCTACCGATTGCTGCTGACTTGCCCGGACGCCGCCCTGACGCTGGAGGCCGTCGCCTGGGAGAAGGTGACTCCGGGCGAACGCCGCGCCGACGACACGAATTATCGGCCCGACGCCGCCGCGACGACGGTGCACACCTGGTTCGGCGAACCGCGACTGCGCGCGGGGGAAACGCGGGTCAGCGAACTTATCGCGTGGCCGACCGACAGCGAGCCGCGCGTCTTCAAGGTGAGCGCGACGGATGCCGCCGGGCGGCGGGTCGCTGCCTGGGTGGACCTTGCTCGCCCCTGACCGCTTGCGGCTTCGCACGCCTCTCCATAATCTTTTTCCCAAGGATCGGCGCTCGTAGTTCCGCCATCAGGCGGCGAGCGACTCGCCGCCTGATGGCGGAACTACGAACGCGCCGGTCCAATCTCCCGGAACAACCCCAAGGAGTTGCCATGTCATCTCTCGTTTCCGTCTTGATGGGCTCGAAGTCCGACTGGGACGTGATGCAAAACGCCTCGCAAACGCTCGACAAGCTCGGCGTGCCCTGCGACGTGCGGGTGCTGTCGGCGCACCGCACGCCGGACCAACTGTTCGAGTACATGGCCCAGGCCGAGAAGCAAGGCGTGCAGGTCTACATCGCGGCGGCCGGCGGCGCGGCGCACCTGGCCGGCGTGGTCGCCGCCAAGACGGTACTGCCGGTGCTGGCGGTACCGATGGAATCGAAGCTGCTGGGGCTGGATTCGCTACTGTCGATGGTGCAGATGCCGGCCGGCATCCCGGTCGGCACGCTGGCGATCGGCAAGGCCGGCGCGGTCAACGCGGCCCTGCTGGCCGTGGCCGTCCTGGCGCTACAGCACCCGAAGTATCGGGAAGCCTTGCAAAAGTACCGCGACGAGCAGGCGAAGGCCGTGCTGGCGGCGGGCGATCCCCGGAAAGGATGATGTCGTGTACGTCGGGCTTTCCAGCCCGACCGAAGTGCCGGTGGTGCGTTGTGAGCGTTTACTGACATCGCCAGCCGAGGGCGCTTCGGTCGGGCTGGAAAGCCCGACGTACCAGTTGGGCTACTTCGTCTCAACTGGCACGGGCACCACTTGCCGAAGGAGCTTGCCGCTGGCGGCGTCGTAGATGCCGACCTGGCCGTTGAAGCTGCCGGTGGCCACCCGCGTGCCGTCCGCGCTCAGGGCCACGCCGTAGACCGGTGCCGGCACCGCCGCGAGACTCGCCAGTCGCTTGCCGTCCGCGATGTTGTAGACGCGCACATCGCTGCCCGTGCCCGCCACCGCCAGTTTGGTCTGCTTGGCGTCGGTGGCCAGATCGAGCACTTCGCCCGACTGCCCTTCCAGCTTCTTGGTGTACTGGGCGGCGGGCTGCGTGGGCGTCATGCCGTTGCCGCTGCCGGTCAGCGCCACGTCGCCCAGTGATTGCTTCAAGTTGTAGGTCGCCGGCACTCGGTCGCGGCCCGCGGAGATGGCCAGCGTGGGCGACGCCGCGACGGCATTGATGTAGTCGCCCGAAGTGGCAATCGAGCGAATCAACTTGCCCGTTTCCGTGAGCGTCACCTTCACGGTCTTATCGCGGCTGCCCGAGA
>JAEUIF010000428.1 GCA_016795185.1 Planctomycetia bacterium
AAGGAATGATGGGTGGCACGTCCCTCGGTACTCCGAGGGCGTGGGGAGCGACTCGCACGCCCTCGGAGTACCGAGGGACGTGCCACCCAAGTAACGCCTTGCGCAACAGGTCGCTTGATTTTGCACTAGAAAGCCATCGAAGAAGTGCAGGCACTCGCGCGTCGGGTGTTGGCCGAACGTATAAAGCAAGGCGAAAACTGAACCCTGGGATTTTCACCATGAATCGCACCACCGCATTCAATGCGCTCCTCTCCCGCCGCGCTTTCCTGGGCCGTTCCTACCTCGGAATCGGTTCATTGGCACTGAGCACGCTGCTCAGCCGTGAACGGCTCTGCGCCGCGGATGCCAAGCTGCAAAAGTGGCCGGGCATCCTGAAGGAGTTGCATCATCCGCCGAAGGTGAAGCGGGTGATCTACCTGTACATGGCGGGTGGCCCGTCGCACCTCGAAACCTTCGACTACAAGCCGAAGCTCGGCGCGATGCACGGGCAGGCCATGCCCGATTCGTTCACCAAGGGCCAGCCCATCGCCCAGCTTCAGGGCGCCAAGCTGAACTGCTTCGGGCCGCAGCACGGCTTCACGAAGTGCGGCAAGAACGATCAGGAGATCAGCGACATCTTCCCGCACATGCAGAAGATCGCGGATGAGATGTGCATCATCCGTTCGCTGCACACCGAGGCGATCAACCACGACCCCGCCCACACCTTCATGAACACCGGCACCACCATCAGCGGCCGGCCGAGTATGGGTTCGTGGGCCTGGTACGGTCTGGGCAGCGAGTGCGACAACCTGCCCGGCTTCGTGGTGCTCACCTCGACCGGGCGTTCCGGACAGTCGCAGCCGATCGCGGCCCGCCAGTGGCACAGCGGCTTCCTGCCGGGCGAGTTCCAGGGCGTCCACTTTCGCTCGAAGGGCGACCCGGTGCTGTATGTTGGCAATCCGCCCGGCGTCACCGCGAAGCAGCAGCGCGACGTGGTCGAAGCCGCCCAGCAGCTGAACAAGCTGCAAAACGACCTGGTGGACGACCCCGAGATCGGCACGCGCATCAGCCAGTACGAGATGGCCTTCCGCATGCAATCGAGCGTGCCGGACCTGATGGACCTGTCGAAAGAGTCGAAGGAGACGCTCGACCTCTACGGCACCAAGGGCGGCGACGGTTCCTTCGCGGCGAACTGTCTGCTCGCTCGCCGGCTGGCGGAACGCGGCGTGCGTTTCATTCACCTCTACCATCGCGACTGGGACCATCACGGCAACATCAAGAACGACATCCCGGTCGTGGCCAAGGAAGTGGACCAGGGCTGCGCGGCGCTGGTAACGGACTTGAAACAGCGCGGCTTGCTGAAGGACACGCTGGTGATCTGGGGCGGCGAGTTTGGCCGCACGCCGATGGGCCAGGGCACGGGCCGCGACCACCACATCAAGGGCTTTTCCATGTGGCTGGCCGGCGGCGGCATCCAGGGCGGCATTACGCATGGGGCCACGGACGAACTCGGCTACAACGCCGAGAAAGACCGCGTCAGCGTCCACGACCTGCACGCCACCATCCTGCACCTGCTCGGTGTGGACCACGAACGGCTGACCTTTTTCTATCAGGGACGGCAGTTCCGGCTGACGGACGTCAGCGGCGAAGTGGTGAAGGCGGTGCTGGCGTGAATCCTGGGACGATAATCGTATACGCACACTGCGCCTGTCGATTCACGGACTCGTCCAGAGTCCACCGCGGTCACACGACGGCGCTCACCGATTTGGCTTGACTGCGAGCTTGAGAGAAATGACCTGGCCGAACGCGAGATCGAGTTCGTCCTGCTTCAGCTGCTCGGCGGTGAGCTTGCATTGCAGGAAGCCGACCTCGTCGTGGCCGAAGAAATCGTGGTCCGTAACCGTGATCGTCAGTTCATCTCCGACAGCCACGGGGAGGCTGCCCGTGTCGAAGACCGCCTCCAATGTGTTCGACGCTTCCCCGGTGTGGATGACGAGATCGCGATAGAGTTTCTCGATGAGGGGCTGAAGTTCCTTCAGACGAGCCGTTTCCTGCGCATTCAGCGGACGAATCGTCTGCCGCTTCTCCTTGACGGTTGCCTCAAGCCCCCGACGCTGTGGATCGTTAGGCTTCAACTTCTGGAGCAATACCTCCTGCTTCTTGAGATCGTCCAGGGCGGACAGCCTTGTCTGAAGCGGGTCTCGCTCGCGGTACAGGGCCTGCAATTGCTTGTGTCGGGCGGCATCGGTGAGCACGATCCGCACGACCAAGTCGGGCAGACCGCCGATGGTATCCCACGGGCCGCCGCCCGGTTTCGTGGCTTTCACCTTGACGCTGGTCAGCGTCAAGGTGAACGGTTTCTGAGCCGGCTTTTTGGCCAGCTGCTGCGCAGCATCGGACGCCGGCAGGCTCACCAGAAGTCCCAACAAGCCGACGAGCAGGACGCGCCGAACATGGAAGATTCGCAGCATGGTCGCACCTCGGTGGCAGCCTACCGGCTCGAGGACTGCCACCGCATCTGAGCCGGAGCAACCTCACCGGCGCGGTTCGAGCAGTTCTCGCCGTTGCCGACAGGGGACAGTCGTCCACGCCATTCTCGCCTCTTCGGCGTTTCGACCGCCCGCTCAACTATACCTCGAAAAATGGCCCGCCAACCGGCACGTTGGAATTCGGCAGAGTTCTTGAGGCAGCGCGCCCGAACAGTCGCGGAATGGTCTTGACCCCCGCTGACCGAGTGGCTATACCGCCCGGCCGTTTCCCAGAATGTGGCGCAAGGCCGGTCTTCGCCGGCGGGTGGGTGCAATGCAGCAATACCGATGGTTGCTCGGCGTGGTGGCTTGCGCGGCTTCGCTGGCCGGCTGCGTCGATCGGCGTTACGTCATCACCTCCGATCCGCCCGGCGCGGTCGTCTACAAGAACGGCCAGCCGCTCGGCGCTACGCCGGTCGATGACCACTTCACATACTATGGGAAGTATGAGTTCGTCCTGGTCAAGGACGGTTACGAGACGACCAAGGAAGTCCAGGAAATCACGACGCCTTGGTACCAGTACTTCCCGATCGACTTCTTCGCCGAGAACGTCTGGCCGGGCCGCGTCGTGGACGCCCGCCGCTTCCACTATGAGATGAAGCCCGCCCAGGCCGTGCGGACGGACGTGCTGCTCGACCAGGCGCAGAACCTGCGGAACCGGGGCCACACCATCGCCCCTCCGGAGGCGACCGCCGCCACGCCGCCGCCCGTGACTCCGCCGCCCAGCGTGGGCGGGCCGATGCCCGCGATCAATCCGCCGCCGCCCGAACCGCCGCAACCGACCGTGGCCGGGCCAGGGCGTTGAGCCAAAGTTAAAGTACGTCGGGCTTTCCAGCCCGACATTCGCGCCGGCAGTGTCCGGTGTCACGGAAGAACGGCATGGAAGCGAAGCCCGCGCGGCCGGTCGCCGGCGCGAATGTCGGGCTGGAAAGCCCGACGTACAATGGGACGAGCGCAGCAAGAGGGGGGGCGAGCCTGGCCAGGCTCGCGCCCCTCGTGCGTTGACGCCCAACTGGCGCCTCGTGGTTACCGACAGGTGGGGCAGTAGCTGCTGCTCCGGAAGCTCGGCATCGTCGTGCCGAACTGCGGGGCCGGAGCCGCGCCGGGCGCCTGGTAGTACGAGGTACGGGTTGTGGCACTGGGGTTGGTGTCCGTCCGGACCACCACATGGTTCGGATCGGCGTAGCGCTGCAAATAGGTCGTCAGGTTCTGGTCGCTCAGATTGCCTTCATGATGGAAGGCCATCCAGCGCACCGAGCGGTCGCTGATGACGATACCCTGCTTGCCGTTCACTTCCAGCAGCTTGGCGATGCGCTTGCCCTCGTCCGTATCCACGTCGAGGTAAACGCAGACATACTTGCTGGACAGCAACTCACCGGCCGTCTTCCCGAGCGACCCTTCCTTCGCCAGCTTGGTCCAGCCATCCTTGCCCGTGCCGAAGACCGCCGCCAGGGGCTTGCCCTGCTCGGTCGCCTGCTTGCGAGCTTCCACGTAATCCGTTGACCAGCTCGGCGCATCACTTCCTTGTGCAGACGCGGTCAGACCAGCGAGGGCGATCAGCAGACTCGAAGTGTACATCCGTCTTCCTCCTGGGTCAAAATGAGTTGACCACCTCTGTACACAAATCCAGGCGCCGTTGCCTGGATTCTGGAAAGGAGGATTTGTAGCAGCGACTAACCAGACCAGCAACCCAAAAACTATCCAGACTGTAAATTTTTCCTATTCTATTTATTCGACTTATTTTGAATTTCTTATCCAATTTACAATCACGTCTCGATGATTTTGCTCGATTTGCAAGGAAAATAGCATGTTTCCACCGCTGAACGCTCCGCCCCAAAAGCGGAGTATCAGCGCGGAATCCGTGGATTCGCCGAGGCGAAAAAAATGGCGATGGGGGCAAAAAAGGGGCTGATGAGCCCGAGGCGAGATCAAACGTGCAGCTCTGCACGCTGATTCAACTGAGGAGCGAAGCGCTGACGAAGGGGCGCAACTTCCTGGGCGATCAGTTCATCCACTTGCTGAGGGGCGCGGCCGATGATACCGGCCGGCGAGGCGACTGTCTGCCAATCGATGGCGGCGAACGCGGGGTCGTCGCGGAGGCGTTCGAGGAGGTCGTTGCGTTCGACGCCGCCCTTGATCTGGGCGGCCACCGCCTGGCTATGGCGGCGAATGACTTCATGCAGTTCCTGCCGGTCGCCGCCCTGGCCGACCGCAGCCATCAGTATATTCTCGGTGGCCATGAACGGCAGCGCCGCATCTACGTTTCGCCGAATGACTTCCGGATGCACCACCAAGCCGCCCGCCACGTTGACGGCAATGCGCAGAATCGCATCCGTGGACAGGAACGCCTGGGGCAACGTGAGCCGGCGGTTGACGCTGTCGTCCAGGGTGCGCTCCAGCCACTGGGTCGAAGCCGTCTGGGCAGCGCTGATGGTCAACGTTTGCAGGAACCGGGCCAGCCCGCACATCCGCTCGGCGCGCATGGGGTTGCGCTTGTAGGCCATTGCCGAGGAGCCGACCTGCTCGGCCTCGAAGGGCTCCTCCACTTCCTGCCGATGGGCCAGCAACCGCAAGTCCGTGCCGAACTTGCTCGCCGACTGGCCGAGGCCGGACAGCGTATCCAGCACCTGACTATCGACCTTGCGCGTGTAGGTCTGCCCGGTGACCGGGTAGACCGCCGTGAAGCCCATCTTCTGAGCTACCAGGTGATCCAGTTGCTTGACCTTCTCGTGGTCGCCGCGAAACAGCGCCAGGAAGCTGGCCTGGGTGCCGGTGGTGCCCTTCACCCCCCGAAAACGCAGGGTGCCCAGGCGATGCTCGATTTCGTGGAAGTCGAGCAGGAAGTCGTAAAGCCAGAGGCTGGCACGCTTTCCAACGGTGGTCAATTGCGCTGGCTGAAAGTGGGTGAAGCCGAGGGTGGGCAGGTCGCGCCACTTCTCGGCGAAGCGGGCCAGGGCATCAATGACGCCCACCAGCCGGTCGCGCAAGATCTGCAAGCCTTCGCGCAAGAGCAGCAGGTCCGTGTTGTCCGTCACGTAGCAACTGGTCGCGCCCAGGTGGATAATGTCCTTGGCGGCCGGGCAGACTTCGCCCAGGGTATGAATGTGGGCCATGACATCGTGCCGCACCCGGCGTTCGTGCTCGGCGGCACGGGCAAAGTCGATGTCGTCGAGGTGGGCGCGTAGTTCGGCCAGTTGCTCCGCCGTGATGCGCGACTTACCGTCGGCGGTAGCCAGCATGCCCAGCTCGTGCTGGGCCTCGGCCAGGGCCAGCCAGAGCCGTCGCCAGGTGCTGAACTTGCGCTGCGGTCCCCAGAGGCGGGCCATCTCCCGGCTGGCGTAACGGCCCACCAGGGGATTGTCGTAAACCAGGGTGTCCGGGGCTTGGTCCTGCGGCATCGGGTGCAACCTGTGCGAAAAGCAACGGCTTCGGGCTTCGGAGTTACGATAGGCGCGAACGGCGCGGCCGCCAATACCGCGCCGGGTTTCCCACCCGTTACAGGTCATTCCGCCGCTACCACAGAGCGCCGATCGCGGTTTTTTTGGTCTGGAGCCCGGCTGCGCGTCCGCGCCCGGTCCCGGGAGCCCGATAGATAAAGATGTGCATGGACGCCGCGGGCCTGGCCCGCCTGGTCGCAGGAGGAAGACAATGTTGCGCCGTCGGATTTTGCCGTTGCTGGCGCTGGTGGTGGGGCTGGGCGTGTTCGCCGCCGATGCCCAGCCGGCCCGCGCCCAGCAATACAACCTGAACCCGTTCTGGTATTACCCCTACTATTACTTCCCGCACAACTTCTGGCCGGTAATGGGGCCGAAGTACCCCGAACCGCCGGGCACGCCCTACGTGCGTCCGCCCGCGTACATGTCCTTCCCGCCCTACAAGGAAAAGCACTGGCGCTACGAGTACTGGGAGCCGCAGCCCTACTATCGCGGCAACCATTTCCTGCTGGACATCTTTTAAGCGAACGTTTGGGCAGATGTACTGGTAGGGTCCGCTGTGCGGACCGTATGACCTCGATCTGGGCGGTGCCAATGGTCCGCACAGCGGACTCTACAATTGGGTGATCGCCCAAGTTCGTAGTTCCGCCTTCAGGCGGCGAGTCGCTCGATTGCCTGAAGGCGGAACTACGAACGATCTGCTGGGTCCGCCACTCCGCCACTTTGCCACGCGGGGAATTTGGCGGACCCAGCCGCGCTTTTGGGTCCGCCACTCTGCCACGCGGAAAGCTGGCGGACCCAGAATGCGGGTGGCACATCCCTCGGTACGCCGGGGGCGTGCGGAGCCCCGGAAGGACTTCACTCACGGCGCGCGGCATGTCGCGCGCACGCCCTCGGACTACCGAGGGACGTGCCACCCGACCGCCATTTGGGGAAGTGGCGGACCCAAGTCGCGATGGGTGGCGACTGGTGCAATCTCGAGATGGTGGCCGACTGAAGTACGTCGGGCTTTCCAGCCCGACACGCAGCACTGGCGATTCGCGGTGTCGTCGAGCGGGCGCGGCCAGCCTCTGGCGCGACGTGTCGGGCTGGAAAGCCCGACGTACTGCCGGTGATCGGGCAAACACTCCTTGGACATTGCACAATAAACAAGGCAGGCCAGGCCATCCGTTGGGATCGCCTGGCCTGCGTTCGTTACCGATTCAGCAAATCGGCTACTTCGGTTGCTTCGACAGCTTCTCCGCCAGCTTGACGAGTTCGACGAACTCGGCCCGGTAGCCGCGAGCGTCGGCGCCCTTCGCGGATTCGGCGATTTCCCGGACGCCGCCCAGGTTGATGCCGGCGTTCTCGGGCTTGTCGCGGAGGATGCGGCCGAAGGCGGCCACCGCGGCGGCGAAGCGGAAGTCCGCCGACGCCTCATCAAACTTCTTGCCCGCGTCCTCGACCGGCGCTTCCAGCAGCTTGCTGGTCTGGCCCAGCGGGGCCTTGTAGCGAATCTTGACGGTCATCAGTTCATCCGAGTCGGCCTTGCGGGACAACTCCGGCGCGGTCTGGTAGCGGAGCGGATCGACCGTCGCCACATCCACCGACTTGCCGGCCGGGGCGATCTCGAACAGCACCGTCACGCGATGGCCGCAGCCCAGCACGGCGGCGTGCTTGGTGTCGTCGTTGAAGTCTTCGTGCCGCATCAACCGCTTTTCGTAGCCGATCAGGCGGTAGGCTGCCACGGTCTTCGGGTTGAACTCGACCTGGACCTTCACGTCCTGGGCCAGCGTCACCAGCGACATGCCTTCCTCGACGAAGACCTTCTTCGCCTCGGCCAGCGAATCGATGTAGGCGTAGTGGCCGTGGCCGTGGTTCGCCAGCTTCATGATGGTGGAGTCCTTCAGGTTCCCCATGCCGAAGCCGAGCGCGGTCAGGTAGACGCCCTTGTTGCGGTGCTCCTCGATCAGCCGGACCAGGTCGCCCTCGCTGGTGGTGCCGACGTTGAAGTCGCCATCGGTGCAAAGGATGACGCGGTTGACGCCGGCCGCGGTGAAGTTCTTGTGCGCTTCCTTGTACGCCTCGACGATGCCGCCCGCGCCGTTGGTCGAGCCGCCGGCCCCCAGGCCGTTGACGGCGGCGCGGATGGTGTCTTTCTGGTCGCCCGCCGTGGACGGCAGCGCCACGCCTGCGTTACCGGCGTAGACCACGATGGACACGCGGTCCTTGGCGGTCAGCTGGTCGATGAGCAGGCCGAGCCCTTCCTTGACCAGCGGCAGCTTGTTGGTTTCATTCATCGAGCCGGAGACGTCGATCAAGAACACCAGGTTGCGGGGCGGCGTGTTCTCGCTCTTGATGCTCCGGGCCTGAATGGCGAAGCGCACCAGGCGATGGTCCTTGTTCCACGGGCAGGCGGAGACTTCCGGGATCATCGACACTGGGGCGTCGCCCCTGGGCTGCGGGTAGTCGTAATCGAAGTAGTTGACCAGTTCCTCGATGCGGACGGCATCGGGCGGCGGCAGCTGGTTCTGGTCCTTGAGGAAGCGGCGCATCAGGCTGTAGGAAGCCGTGTCCACATCCGTCGAGAAGGTGGACAGCGGATGCTGCGCCACCAGCTGGAACGGGTTGGACGG
>JAEUIF010000444.1 GCA_016795185.1 Planctomycetia bacterium
GCCAAGCCGCACATGTCGTACAAGGAAATGGTCGAACAGCTGGTGACCGCCTCGGGCGCCACCAACGATAACGGCGCGGTCAACTACATCCTGGCCCACCTGGGCGGCCCGAACCCGGCCGGCCGCGCCGGGCAGGACGGGGCCTTCGACGTGGTGCCGATCACCGCCCGCACCGTCCGTCTGTTCCTCGGCTACCAGATTCAATGCACCCAGTGCCACGACCATCCGTTCAACGCGGACTGGAAGCAGAAGCACTTCTGGGGCGTCAACACGTTCTTCCGCCAGGTCGAGCGCGTCGGCAACCCCGGCATGAACCAGAACCAGCAGATGCAGATGCAGGGCGCTCCCTTGCGTCTTCGCGACAACACCGGCTACAACACCAAGGGCATCGTCTTCTACGAGAAGCGCAATGGCGTCTTCCTGCCCAGCGAGCCGGTCTTCCTGGACGGCCGCCGCATCCCGGCCGGCGGTCAGCTGACCCGCCGCGAGGAACTGGCCCGCTTCATCACCAGCCACAAGAACTTCGGCGGCGCCTACGTCAACCGGATGTGGGGCCACCTGTTCGGCCGCGGTCTGAACGTCAAGCCGCAAGCCGATGACTTCGGCGAGCACAACGAAGTCGTCCACCCGGAACTGCTGGCCAAGCTGTCCGAGCAGTTCGAGCGCACGGGTTCCTATGATCCGCGCAAGCTCCTCAAGTGGATTTGCAGCAGCGACCCGTACAACCTGAAGGCGGTCGCCAACCCGACCAACATCGTCCCCGAGGCCGAGCCCTACTTCGCCCGCATGGGCATCAAGATGATGAGCCCCGAGCAACTGCTCGAATCCCTCATCACCGCCACCAAGCCAGCCGGCGCGGAAGACGGCGTCGTCCGCGACGCCCAGCGCAACCTGCGGGCCCAGTGGATGAACGTCCTCGTCCGCAACTTCGGCGACGATGAAGGCAACGAGGCGACCTACAACGGCACCATCCTGCAAGCCCTGCTGATGATGAACGGCCGCGACCTGAACAACGCCATCTCGACCAACGGCTCCGGCACGGTCAAGAAGGCGATGGACCTGGGTGCCCGCGATCCCAAGCTGACGGTGGACTACCTGTTCAAGGCCACGGTCAGCCGGCCCGCCAACCCCAAGGAATACCAGCAGATCATCGGCGTCATCAACAAGATCGGCCTCCGCGACCAGGCGAATGCCGGCCCGCTCCAGGACCTGTTCTGGGCGCTGCTCAACAGTAACGAGTTCGTGCTGAACCACTAAACCGAACCCCGTTCGGTTGACCCCACGGAGGCCCGGCCAGGCGGCACACACCGCTTGACCGGGCCTCCGGGCTTTTTGGTGGTCACTCGTCCCATCCGTGGAGCCGATCGGGTTCTTGGCCAATGCGGGGCGAGCGCGGTATTATTCTTTGATGCGCAACAAGCCCTGGTGGGATCGATAAAGTCATCGATCAACTGTGGGCCAGAGAGGGAGACATGAACATCAAGAAACTCCGCGAAGAAGTCCTGGAGACCGCCAGACGCTGCGCCCAACGTGGACCAGGATACTCGCAACAACGTGCGGTTCTTGACGAGGTGGCGGAGAAACATCGTAAAGGTCCGTACACCACCTTGGATGTACATTTACAGCAGGCGATTCTGACATGCTGGCATGATCTCTTTCTCGACCGCGAACTATCTTGGGGCTACGACCTCGATAATCCCGATGCGCCGTTTTTCCATGTGCCGGAGCGCGGCAACTGAAACGACAACGGGGTCGTTTACAGGGAGTGCTCCCAATGGACACCGTGTTTGTTTCGTGGAGAGCTATTCGATATGAGAAGTTGCGCAACTTGAACGAAGGCGGCATCGGCAAGGTTTCACTGGCCCTCGCCACGAATGGCCCCATGAAGGGCACTCTTTTCGCCGTCAAGGAATTCAGTCCAGACTCCAGCGAGAAGGAAGCGTGGCGACAAGACTTTATGCGCGAAATGGGGGTGCTCAGGGACTGTCATCACCCGGCAATCGTGCGCGTGTTCGATGACGGAGTCATCGGTGACGACCGTCCATTCTTCGTCATGGAGTATCTGCCGCACAACTTGCGTGAAGCCATCAAAGAGAACAAGCTCGACGAACTTGCGAAGCTGAGCGTGGTGATGCAGTTGCTGTCGACCCTGGATTACCTGGCGCGCCGCGAGCCTTACGTCGTTCACCGAGACATCAAGCCGCAAAACATCTTTCTTAAATCGGCCAGTTGTGTTCTTGGCGATTTTGGTCTGATCTACCACGACTGGACCGCTGAGACGAAAACGAAGTCCAGCATCCCCCAAATGGCTCAGATGTACCGCACGCCGGAACTCGTCGCGTTCCACAATACAGGCGTCAAGCCCACTCCTGCCAGCGATGTCTTTCAGCTTGGGCTGGTAGTTGCCGAGCTCTTTACGGGCAAGAACCCACTGCGGCCAGGGGGAGCAAGCAAGCCGATCAAACTCGACGAAATAGATAACATTTCTGGACCGCTGGGTCCTTCGATCAAGACCAGGCTGGAAGAAATGCTCGCGATACCAACCGGCTCGCGCTTGCCGGCTTCACGTTTGCTGCCTCTTTGGATGGATTTGTACCGCACCCTGGAGAAACGCCTCAGCACCGAGCAGGTGGTCGCTCGCTTGACGATGCAGGTTTCCCGTGCGACGGCCAAAGGCCCTGCCGGGTCGGAAGGGACATCAGGCTCCCGTAGCCGATCAAAGCCCGCGCCGCCGAACACGCCCGATCCATGAATGCCGCTGCGGCGGACTATTTGGCAGTCGCGGCAGTGACTGTTGCTTTTTGACTTTCACATCCTGGGAGCCGCGAGAGGCCGCGGAACTGGCTGCGACGTCGCGGCAGTGACTGTTGCTTTTTGACTTTCACATCAAGCTCAGCAACTCGGCTTCGGACAGCTTGGACGTGAAGGCGCAGCCCAGCAGCCAGGAGTTTTCCGTTTCCTGGGTGATGTGCATCACCCGGACGACGAACGAGTTGTGCGAGGTGCGGGCGGCATCTTCCAGGTCGATGGTGAGCAGGGTGCCTGGCTCGAAGCGGCGCGGCACGATGATGCCCATGCCGCCGGTGGACAGGTCGCGGATGATGGCCGTCCAGGCTTCGCGCTTGGTGGCGGTGATCGGCCGACAGGAGTTGTCGGTGCTAAAGCTTTCCGCGCTACAGGGATAACGCACCGAACCCCGCCGTTCGGCCCCTTTCTTTTCGGTCTGCTCTGCCGGCATGGGAACCTCGCGGGTCGGAATGCGGGATGGAGAATGACTGCCCGGCGCGGCGTGAGCGGGCGGGAATGCAGTCTCTGAAGTGTAATCCTGCCCGGCGGCGAAAGCAAACGGAAATGGCCGCCGCGACCGTCCCGGTCCACCCTCTCGGCTGGCATAATGCCTTCCCTCGGCCTTGTTTGCCGACCCAAACACAGCCGCGCAACGCCGTGGTGCGCGTGGGCGACCGAGCCGGACAGGGAGCTTGCGGAAATGCCGGAAGCGTCAGCGAGGGTTGGACTTCCTCGCTGACGCTTCGGGTTAGTAGCGGTTCTGTCCGCCAGCTTTAAGAGCCTGTGCGAAAAGGGGACGGGACTCGTTGTGCGAAGCACCCGATGGGCCGTTCCGGCACCGAGTCCCGTCCCCTTTTCGCACAGGCTCTCAAGGCGTGACAACGAATCAGGAACCGCGAATGCCTACTTCCCCTCGGTCACCTCGACCTGGACCGCTTGCAGCACCTCCTTGGTCGCATCGTTCTGCACGAAAGCGACCACGCTGAGGTTCTTCAGCTCCATCGGCCGTTCCTTGTTGGGGAAATCCAGGTCCTTGGCGGCGTTGTCGAGGTACTTCGTCAAGCTCTTGCGCAGGTCGTCGAGGTCCACGGTCGCGGTCTGCTTGCCGGTCTTGTCCTTCAGCGGCAGGCCCGCCGCGCCGCCGGGCAGGGCGCGGACCACGTGATGGTGGTGCGCCAGCCGATTGCCGCCCTTGTAGTTGACCTCTTTCTCCACCAGCGCCAGCCGCAGCCGGACCTTGTCGCCCGGTTCATCCACGTCGCTGGCCTCGGCGGTAATGTCGATCTTCGAGCCCTTGCGCACGGCCGACGCCTTCAGCTTCACCCGCGCGTTCTTCTCCAGCAGCGGGTTCAGAGCCTCGGTGTACTCCTGGTAGCGTTCCTGGGCGTCGTCGTAGCCGCCGCCGCCGAAGTCCTGGGCCTTGCCGTTGAAGAAGATGGTGGGTGTACCCTCGATCACGTCGCCGTAGAAGCTGCGCCGCGCCTCCGTGTCCGTGTTGGTCAGCGGGTCGGGGCCGGGAATGTGCAGGTGGTACTGCAACAGCATCACGTCCTTGGGCTGATAGGTCTTGCCCAGGGCGTCGAACGCCAGGTCGGCGGCCACGCAGGGCGGGCACTCCGCGCCGGTGAACAGTTCGACCAGCACCGGGCGGTCGCCCATCTTGCGGCCGGCGAATTTTACCGGCGTCACCGCCTGAATCTTGTCGATGCGGCCGGTCACTTCCTTGGCCTCGTCGGCCTTGCCCGCCTTGGTCAAGGCGTCGCCGAGCAGGCGCAGGGTCCGCTGTTGCACGGCGATCTTGTCGGTTGGCTGGAGCAGGCGCTCGGCCTGGCGGGCGTACTGGACCGCTACCGGGGCGTAGTCCTCGGTCTGCGTCAGGATTTCGACGAGTTGCAGGGTCATTTCGCGCTGCCAGGCGGGGCCGTAGTTTTCCGCCGCTTTCACCGCTTTGCTGGCCCAGGTGCGGACCTCATCGACCTTGGCTTTCTTCTCGCCGGCCTTGGTCAACAGCGCGAAGGCTGCCTCGAAAACTTCTGGGCCGGTGGCGGTGGCGATGGCTTCCTTTTGCAGCTCGAAGGTATCGAGACTGGTGAGGGCGGTGGACTCCAGCGCGGCGGGCAGCACGTTGCCGCCCTGGCTGAAGGAGCCGGTGATCTTCTTGCCGTCGGCGGGCACCTTGCCCTCGAAGACCAGCTGCACGGGGGCGCGGGCCTTCAGTTCCAGCACCACGCGCAGCACACCGTCCTTGACGGTGGCTTCCTTGACGGTGGTCTGCGGCATCCGCGCCGGCTTGGCCAGCACCTCGGCTTGCAGCTTGCCGTCCTTGTTGTCGAACTTGAGCAGGAAGAGGGTATTGACGTTGGTCTTGAAGCCGGCTTCGGGGTCGTAGATGTACAGGCTGTACTTGTAGTTGCCGGTGGGAGCGTCGGCGGCCCAGGCCAGGCCGGCGACCGTGACCCAGACGGCGGTCACCAAGCCCCAGAGCAAGCGCGACATGACTCGGTCCTTTCGCAAGAGAAGGCGAGGGAGGCAGGCAGACGCCCCGTTACTCTAGCGGAGACCGGCGAAATCGGGAACAGAATTAGCGCGGCAATGTTACATCGTCGGCTCGTCGGATTGTACGTCGGGCTTTCCAGCCCGACACGCAGCGCCGGCG
>JAEUIF010000454.1 GCA_016795185.1 Planctomycetia bacterium
CCCAACCCCTCTCCCGCAAGGGGCGAGGGGCTTCTGGGACAGACACTTAGAGCACGCCGCTTGCGGGCTCACAAACCCGTTACTCCCCGAACCGGGGACGTAGTGCCACGACCGGCCTTCAGGTGAAGGTCATGTAGACCAACTCCTGGCGCACGGCTTCCAGCAGCGCTTCGATCCGTTGCTCCTGCTGACTGGCGCTGTCGAAGAGCAGGCGGGCCTGCTGTTCGGCCAGCAACGCTTCGCGGCCGGCCAGGCCCTGCCGAGCGCGGGTGACTTCCTCGCCGCGCAGGGTCAGTACGCCTTGGAGCCGCGCGATGCGCTGGCGTTCGGACAAACCTGCCGTGCCGCGCAATAACTCGTGCGCGTCCTTGATATTGCTCAGGTAGCCGCTGGCATCGGCAAATCCTTCCAGACGGCGATAAACCTTCCCATCCGGCGTGCAGAAGAACGTCCGCAGGTTCCGGTGGCCGCGACCTTCCTCGTAGGTCCGAACTTGTTCGGCCGTGTATTCCGGCGCGAAGCCCGCCACCTTCGGCAACAGCTCTTCGTCCAATTGGGTGTCGTCTAGCTGCTGATGCCAAACGGGAACGAAGTGTTGGTTGATGAAGTGGATCAGCTTCAGGTCGCCCAGCGTGCGACTGACCATGACCTGGGTGGCCAGCGAACCGCTGCCGTCGCCGCGGCCCAGGCTGGACAGCACCAGCAAGGGCTTGCCCGTCTGTCGGGATTCCTTCAGGGCTTGCTTAACATCCTGCCGCCAGCGGACCTGGGCCAGTTCCTCGACAATGCTTTCCAGGCGGCGCGAGACTTCCAGCGGTGGGCGCGCGGCCAACTCCTGGCGCAGTATGGGCACCACGCCGATACCGAGGTCGCGCAATCGACGGTCTGCTTCCTGACGGGCGGGAAAGCGGGCGTCGTCGAGTTGGCGGATGAACTGGCGGACCTGGGCCGCGTCCGGCTGCGGCCAGTTTTCCGCCCGCAATGGTGGAGCGAGGAGCATCGCTCCGGCAAGCAACGCGAGTGGCGACTTCATCATGGTCCCTCCTTACGAGTCCGACGCGCGGTTCTTCAACGCTGCCGGCACTACGCGGAGGTTCGAGGCAGGGTTCGCTGAGGTGTTACAGTGGCGTTACAAAGTAGCCCGCCGCTCCTCGGCGGGCTACTTTACCAGTAGTCGATGCCAAGTTCGAGGCGGGCGGCCTCGGTCATGCGGCCGGGGTCCCAGGGCGGTTCCCATACTAACTCGACCTTGGACGACTGCACGCCCGGCACGCCCGCTGCCTTGCGCTGCACCTCGCCTGGCAGTGAACCGGCGGCGGGGCATGACGGCGACGTGAGCGTCATGCGCACCGTGACGTTCGCTTCCGGATCGATCTGGATGCCGTAGATCAGGCCCAGTTCGTGAATGTTGATGGGGATTTCCGGGTCGAAGCAGGTCCGCAAGGCTTCGATGATCTTCTCTTCGAGGTTGGCCGGCGCGGTGGCGACGTCGCTGGCCGGGGCCGGCGGCGGCGCGGGGGGCGGGGACTGTTCGTCGATGGTGGCCAGCGGGATGCGGTTGGCGTAGCGGTCCATGTCGGCCCTCACTTGCCCGCCGGCTGCGGGTCGGCGACGCGGGCGGCGAAGCTGCGAATCCGCTGCACCATCTCGCCTAGACCGTTGCGCCGGCCCATGCTTAGATGCTGGTTCAGCCCCAGCCGGGTGAAATAGCCGTCCACGTCGAAGGCCAGCACCTGGCCTGCGTCCTGGCCGGAAAACAGCTGTTGCAGCACGGCAATGAGCCCACGCACGATGTCGGCGTCGCTGTCGGCGAGGAACTCGACCACGTCCGTGGTGCCCGGCTTGACGCGCGGCCAGAGGAAGACGGTGCTCTGGCAGCCCCTCACGCGGTTGGGCTCGGTTTTCAGTTCGGCGGGCATTGGCGGCAGCTTCTGGCCCAGTTCGATGATGTGCTGGTAGCGTTCGGTCCAGTCGTCGAGGAACTCGAACAGTTCGGCCAGTTCGTCGGCGGCTTCCGTCGGACTGTCCGCCACGGCGGCGGGGTAGGCGGGTTCCGGTTGCAGCAGCGTCAGCGGCACGGCGGCGGCATGCGGCTTCAAGCGGCCCGCCGTGCTCACGATCTTCTTCAACGCCTCGACGAAGCGGTCGGCTTCCTCAATGGTGTTGTAGACGGCGAACGAGGCGCGGGCGGTGTTCGGCACGCCGTAGCGATCCATCAGCGGCTGGCAGCAGTGGTGCCCGGTGCGGACGGCGATGCCTTCGAGGTCCAGTTGCATGCCGACGTCGAGGGCGGACAGCGGCGGGTCTTCGACCACGAAGGAAATCACGGCAGCCTTGTGCGCCGCGGTGCCGATCAGCCGCACGCCGGGGATTTCCTGGAGCCGTTCGGTAGCGTGGCGCAGCAGGTGCGTTTCGTGGGCGGCGGCGCGCTCCAGGCCCACGCCCTGGATGAACTGGATGGCGGCAGCCAGTCCGACCGCGCCGGCAATGTGCGGCGTGCCTGCTTCAAAGCGCGCCGGCGGCTCCGCATAGGTCGTGCCCGCGAAGGATACCGCCTTAATCATGTCGCCGCCGCCTTGCCAGGGCGGCATGCCTTCGAGCAGCTTGAGCTTGCCGTACAGGGCTCCCGTGCCGGTCGGCCCGTAGAGCTTGTGCCCGGAGAAGGCGTAGAAATCGCAATCGAGGGCCTGCACATCGACGGGCAAGTGCGCCACGGCCTGCGCGCCGTCCACCAGCACGGGAATGTCGCGGCGGTGCGCCAGGTCGATCAGTTGCTTGACCGGGTTGATGGTACCCAGGGTGTTGGAGACGTGGACGACGGACACCAGCCGGGTGCGCGGCGTCAGCAGCTTTTCGTAGTCGTCCAGCAACAGTTCGCCGCGCTCGTTGACTGGAATGACCTTCAGCGTCGCCTGCTTTTCGTCGCAAAGCAGCTGCCAGGGGACGATGTTGGAGTGGTGCTCCATGTGCGAGATGATGATCTCGTCGCCCGGCCGCACGTGCTGGCGGCCGAAGCTGAAGGCCACCAGGTTGATGGCCTCGGTGGTGCCGCGCGTGTAGACGATCTCGCGCTCGTCGCGGGCGTTGAGAAAGCGGGCGATGACGCCGCGCGCGCCTTCGTAGGCTTCCGTGGCGCGCTGGCTGAGCAGGTGGACGCCGCGATGCACGTTGGCGTTGTCGTGCTGGTAGTAGCGCTGGACGGCGTCGAGCACGGCGCGCGGCTTCTGCGTGCTGGCGGCGTTGTCCAGGTAAGCCAGCGGCTTGCCGTGGACGGTCTCGCGCAGGATGGGAAACTCTTCCCGCAGCCGGCGCACGTCCAGGCTCGGCCCGTTGTGGTTCGGCAGGATGCTCATGACAATCGCTCGTCGCCTGCGCTGCCGGCGGGAGAGGCCAGGAGCTGTTCCAGTTCGGCCCGCAGGGGTTCCACCTGGACGCGGCCGATGATGTCATTGGCGAAGGCGTAGACCAGCAGCGCCCGCGCCTCGGCCAAGCCCAGGCCGCGCGAACGCAGGTAGAACAGGGCGAGGGCGTCCAGCTGACCGACGGTGGCCCCGTGGGTGCATTTCACATCGTCGGCATAGATTTCCAGCTGCGGCTTGGTGTTGATGATCGCGTCTTCGGAGAGCAGCAGCGTCTGGTTCGTCTGCTTCGCATCGGTCTTCTGGGCGTCCGGGTGGACGTGAATTTTGCCGTTGAAGACACCGCGCGCCTGACCGTCGAGGATGCCCTTGTACAGTTCGTGGCTCGCGCAGTGCGGCGTCGCGTGGTCGATGCGCGTGTGGTTGTCGATGAGCTGCTTGCCGTGCCCCAGGTACAGGCCGTTCAGGGTGCATGCGCAGCCTTCGCCGCCCAGGTAGGCGTTGCTGTCGTTGCGCGTCAGCCGGCCGCCGAAGGTGAACGCATGCGAGGAAAAGTTGCTGGAGCGCGCCTGCTGGACTTGCAACGTGTGGACGTGGAAAGCGTCCGAACTTTCCCGCTGCACCTTG
>JAEUIF010000469.1 GCA_016795185.1 Planctomycetia bacterium
GACCCTACGGTAATTTCGTAGGGTCCGCTGTGCGGACCAGTGCGCCCGTTGCGGCATCGCGTCCGACTGGAGCGGTTCGCACAGCGGACCCTACGGTAATTTCGTAGGGTCCGCTGTGCGGACCAGTGCGCCCGTTGCGGCATCGCGTCCGACTGGAGCGGTCCGCACAGCGGACCCTACGGTAATTTCGTAGGGTCCGCTGTGCGGACCAGTGCGCCCGTTGCGGCATCGCGTCTGCGCGTTACTCGGCAAGCCGGGAACGGCGGCGACCGGAGTCTTCCCCGCGGCGACGTTCTTCGTTAGGATGGGTGCCGTCAGCCACGCACGCGCATCCAGGCTCGCTCCCACGAAATCCACCATGCGGAACTTCACCTGTCCCCGCTGCAAGACCCGACTGCGCCGGGAAACCGGCCCGGCCAACGGCGAACTGATCTGTCCCCCCTGCGCCTACGAAGCCGCCGGCAGCCGCAAGACGGCGGCCCTGGTCTGCGAAGTGGGCAGCCACTACGCCGACCTGGGGCAGCATGCCCGTGCCATCGAGGCGTTCGCCGAGGCCCTGCGGCTTGATCCGCGCCACGCGGCAGCGTATCGCGGCAAGGCGGATGTTCACTTCGCCGAGCAGGACTACGATCGAGCCATCCAGCAGTACACCCAGGCGCTGCGGCACGGGCTGAACGACGTGCAAGTTCACCTGAACCGGGGCAAGTGCTATCACGAGCAGCAGGACTTCCCCCGCGCCGAGGCGGACTTCACCGCAGCGCTCCGCCTCGCGCCGCGCAACGTCTGGGCGTTCCGCTCGCGCGGCTACCTGCACCTGCTGCGCAAGCAGGACGAGAAGGCCATTGCCGATTTGACCGAGGCCATCGGCATCGACCCGCGCCACGGGACAACTTATTACCTGCGCGCCCTGGCCCACTACGACCAGGGCGACCACTACCGCGCGGTGGCGGATTGCACGCGGGCCATCGAGTTGCGCCTGCGCGACGCCCCCACGTACTATCTGCTAGGGAAGTCGCACTTTCACCAACGAACCTTTGACAAAGCAGCGCAGGCATTCTCGGAAGCCATCCGCATCGATCCCCAGTATGCCGACGCTTACGTGGCGCGCGGCGACTCGTACTGGCTGCGGCACAAGATCGACCAGGCCATCGCCGATTACACGGAAGCCATCCGGCTCGATCCGAAATTGGCCCAGCCGCGCGCCAACCGGGCGCTCTGCTACCTGGGCAAGAACCGGCTCGACGAGGCCCTGGCGGATTTCACCGCCGCCGCCCGGCTCAACCCGCAGTCGGTCGAACTCCGGCAACGCATCCAGGAAGTGCAGGAAGCCTGCGACGCGCGGCGCGGCGTGCCGTCCGTGCCGGTGGCGCACCCCGTGTCGCCGCCGCCCGCGCCGGTGCGTTTGCTCGCGGCAGCGCCCGTGCTGGCCGTCCGGCAGCCGCCCGCCGCGCCTCCGGTGGTGGTCGCGCCGCCCTTGCCGCCGCCGGCCGCGCTGGTCGTCACTCGGCCACCCACGCCACCCACGCCACCGCCGCCGGCCACGCCGTTGCCGGTTTCGCCCGTGCCCGTCGCGCGGCCACCCGCGCCGCCGGCGACACCATTGCCGGTTCCACCAGCGCCTGCCGCCCATCCGCCGGTGTCGCGTCCCGTGTCACCGCCGCCCGTGCCCGTGGCAGCGCCGGCTCGACCCGTGGCAAGTCCGCCAAGTGTTCCCGCGCCGCCACCGGCTCCGAGCAGTCCGCCACCGGTCAGCACCAACGGCCCTGCCGCCCAGCTCATCGACGTGACATCGGACGAATCCGACGATCCGCGCAAGTACGTCTATCAGCGCCACGGCAAAACGTATGGCCCAGTCTCTTCGGAGGAGTTGCGCGAACTCGCGGCGCGCGGCAAGCTCAGCTGGACCGACAAGGTGCGCAAATCCGGCCACAGCTGGAAGCGCGCCTGCGACATCGAAGGGCTGTTTCCCTCGGGGCCGCCGCCGGCTTTTTGATGCGCTATGCGTTCCCGTTGGTAGTTCCGCCTGAAGAAGTCCGGGGTGGCACGTCCCTCGGTACTCCGAGGGCGTGCGAGCGATGTGCCTTCGGACGGGAGTGATGTCGATTCGGGGTTCCGCACGCCCTCGGAGTAGCGAGGGACGTGCCACCCGGAGAAAGCGCTTCTACGAAGCGTCGCGAATCGGGCACCCTACGGTCCCGCCAGCCAGTTCACCGCAGCCGCCACCCAGCCGGCGTTCCAGTGGTGCGTGGCTTTCTTGTCGTTGCGATACTCGTGCGGAATCTTGAGCTTGTCCAGCAACTCGTGCATCGCCTGGTGGTGCGGATCGAAATTGGAATGTGCGATCAGCGCCAGGCGCTTTTCCTTCCCCAGCTCGCCGGCTCGCTTCATCAGCAGGTCGGGCACGCGGTACTTCTCAAAATTCTCCTGCGTGCCGTAGATCGGTCCCATGCCGTAGTTGCTGGGCTTGTCCATGTTGAGCGGGGAATCGAAGGCCACCGCCCGGCCGAACACCGTGGGATGCCGCAGCAGCAGGGTGAAGGCCCCGTTGCCCGACTTGCTGAAGCCCAGCAGTAAGCGACCCTTCGCCTCGGGCAGCGCCGGATAGGTGCGTTCGACGAAGGGCAACACCACGCTCAGGAAATAACTCTCCTGCCGGATCTTCGGGTCGCTGGCGTGGTCGGCGTACCACGGGAGATGGGCGAAGGTCGGCTGCACGACGATCAGGCCGAGCTTGTTGTGCAGGTCGAGCTTCTGGACTTCGAGCAGCCCTTCGCCCCAGCGGTTTTCGCGGTTGGCTTCCACCGGCAGCACGTAGAGCACCGGGTAGCGCTTGTCCTTTTCCAGCCGGTCGGGCAGCAGCACCTGAATTTCGGTCGGCCCCGCTTGCAGATCGCTCTCGACGGTGTGGTAGACGAAGCCGGCCTTATCCTGTTGTGCCGCGCCGATCTTTGGTTCCAGCTTTTGAAAGCTCGCGGCGTGGAACTTCATGATATCCAGGCCGACCTTGTCGTAGACCTGCTGGGCGCTGTGCGGCACGCCCGCGACGATGTGCTTCTCGAAGGGAATTTTCAGGCCGCGCAGGTGCTCCATCCAGTCCAGGTTGGCCTGGTAATTCATGTCCTGGTCGCCGACGCCGACCACGATGCGCACGGTGTACTTCGCTTCGGCGGCGTACTTCTTCGCCAGGTCGTAGGTGTTGTTGCCCGGCTCGAACTGGTACATGCCCTCGTCGCCGTTGTTCTCGGCGATGCGCTTCTCGTGCTGATGTCCGCCGCCCAGCGGGGCCGCCGAGCAGAACAGGTCGGGATACTTGAACAGATAGCGCGCCGTGCCGCGCCCGCCCTGCGAGAAACCTTCGACGGCCCGGCCGTTGCGCGACGCGATGGTCCGATAGGTCGCATCGATGTGCGGGATCAGTTCGCGAATGAAAACCGACTCGCCCGGCGACTTCAGCTTCGGGTAGTCGTAGTGGCTGACCGCGCCGCCGTTCGGGAAGACGTAGATCATCGGCGGAACTTGGCCGTTCTTGATCGCCTTGTCGAAGTACGGCGTCAGACCGCTGCTCTTGATTTCACTGCCGGGCCGCCCGCCGTGCAGCCAGTAAACGACCGGATAGCGCCGCGCCTGGTTCTGGACCGCGTCGTAGCCGGGCGGCAGATAGATGCAGTAGCCCACATCCGCGTTCGCCAGCGCGCTGCGGAAGGTGGCATGGCGTAATCCCGGATACTTGTCCTTCGGGAATTCATTGACCCATTGGAAGGGCACTTCCTTGGCCGCCTGCTGGGAAAGCACCGGAGGCGAGGCCAGCGCCAGCAAGCCGCCCAGGAGGACCACGCAGCAACCGCGATTCATGGCAAGCACCCCGAGAACGGGTAGAAAGGTCGGGCACCATGCCGTGAAACCCCGGTGGGCGACCAGTTCCCCGACGTGGAGGAGTGCCAGTATCGGCTTTGCGAAGCCGCGAGCGGTCTGGGGAATGGCATGGATTTCAGCCCTATTCACGCACGATCAGGGCCATTGATGTCGGATTCGATCTGCCGTAATACTTCAAGTAACCGCTCGAAAGCAGGCGGTTTACCGAAGATCATTTCCTGCATCTTGCGGTAATCCTGCTCCAGTTCCGGCAAACGTGCAGCGGGAGGCATGAGCCGCAGCGTGCCCGGTCGGGCTTCCGCGTATCGCGCCCAGGCAGCTGGGAAGAATACTTCTTTGTGCCGGGCGACCTTCAGCAGTAGTTCGATATCCTTGACCGCTGCTTTCCCCAAATCATGCTCGTAGAGCCGCACCACGTCGTAGTAGTGCCGCGACTGCCGATCACGAAACTTCTTGTCCGTTGGGGCATGGTGCCACATGTGCAGCAAAGTGGCTTTCTCCCAGAAAGTCCGCTCGGCGGCCAGAACGTTGACCCTGCACCCGGTTTCCTTGAAGACGTTCGGAAAATCCTCCGCCGCGTAGGGTGTAACCGTTGCTTCCTTTACCGGCCAATGGTCAGAACGTGCTCCGATCTCCACCCGCACCGTGGGCCGGATATAAGCCGGTTCGTCAGCGGAATGGGCTCCGCTTTCCGCCGGATAGCGGAACAACAACGTTTGACCCTCCGGATCGTCTTCCGCCAGTTCCAGGCTCCAGGTTGCTGAGGGAGATTCACCCAGGGCAGCGCTGCACGATATCGCAAGTTGCGGTGCCAGCTGTTCCCGGATGGCCCGCCGACACGTTGCGGTCAACGCTTCCAGTCCATGCTTTCGCTTCTTGCCGGACGTGGCATGGAGCGGGTCGCTATCGCCGCCGAACCCCCAACCCGGATCGGTCGAACGACAGGTCCATGTCCTCCGAAAACCGCTCGATGATCCCAAACACCTTGGACAACGAGGTGCCGCCCTTGAAGAGCAACCCGGCGGGCGGGTTAGGCAACGTGAAAACGCGCTTGAGCGTCCAGCAAACCCAAAAGTCTTTTTCGATAACTGCGGGGGTCAAGCCGCGTCGCCGTGCCACGGCCGTGAACAAATCGGTCCGGTCGGCAATGGGAAGGCGGGCGACGTCATCCATGGCCGGCTATCTCCTCTGCGTCCGGGGCAAGCTGGCGGATCACGACTCCGATCCAGTCCGTTGTGTAACGGGCATCCCGAAGCAGGGCGCGCCGCTGGTCCGGCGACAGGGCGCGCCGGAGTTGGCCGATCACCTGGCCGTCCACGGCCGCTTGCCCCAAATGCCGCAAGGCTTGAAAGACCATCGCGCTGGTCCGACTCCCTGCGGGCAACTCCTTGGGCGCGGCATGGCGAATTTGAATGATGGTGCTGCCAATCCGTACCTGGCGGGTCCGCCCATCGCTCAGATAAACGGGCCTGGCCGGCACCTGGGTAGACAGTCCCAACTGATTGGCAGCCACCGCACCTGAAGGCACCACCCGACTGCCGGTCTGCCGAGCCAGCGCGTCGGCGATTTCATCCAGGTCGGGGCTAAGTGGAATGCCCAGTCGCTCGTTGACTTGGGGAAAGTGATAGAGGCCACGCCCCAGCCGCTGGATGTCTCCGCTCCTGACGAGGCGCGAGAGCGACTGGTCGGTGGCCTCGCGGCTGCCCAAGTCCAGAAAGTCCTTGGGAATGAAGACTTTTCCCCGGCCCTGCCGGCGAATCCGGTCCAGAATCGTATCTTGAACAGTGGTCATGGCCTTCGCTCCTGTCAGAAAAGTGTACGCGATTTTCTGACAAAGGCCAGGCCAACCTTGCTTGCGGGACAGGAGGTCACAACTTTGATAGCCTGCCCGTTTCGCGCAGCCTTCACGGCACCACCAGCCGCGCCTTGCGCGCCGCGACCCCGATCGTCGCGATGGTGCCGGCGTTGAATTCCAGGACGTCCGCCTCGATGCCGTCCGAGAAGATGACGCCGTTCTCCGGCGTCATCGATTCGATCTCCATCGCCGCGCCGCGTTCGAGCGTGCCGCAGACCAATCCGGCCTGGCTGGTGCGGCTGATGAACGGCTCGCGCACCGCCCAGAGCAGGCGGGGTTCATCCCAGTTCAGGCGTGGCGGTTCGATGCGCTCGCGCTGGGCCGCGATGCCCGCCGCCATGTTGTAGACGGACGACATCCAGCCGGTGGAACCCGCGCCCGTGGAGATCAGCACGCCGCTGGAGGATTGCGATTCCGTGCGGCCATTCACCGTGAGCCGGTAGCGTGCCGAGACGTGGCTGCGGACGCCGACGAAGAAATCGTTGAACGCCAGCATCTGCTGGCCGTCCTGTAATTTCACCTCGGCCAGCGTCACCGGCCGGATGCGGCCCTTGCCGCTCAGCACGGCATGCACGGCACCGCGGGCGTTCGTGAGTCGAAACGGCAGCAGCACACCGTCGAAGCGGGCCGGATCGGGGTTCACACCCACCAGCGGCGCATCGCCCACGTACTTGGCGGCGTTCGCCACCAGGCCGTCCTGGCCCAGCACCACCACGGCGGTGCTCATCGAGAAGTCGTAGTTCGGCATGAAGGCGCGGTCGATGACCTGCACGGGCACGCCGAGATCGAGGTCGCGCATCAGCCGGCCGACGGCGTCGCGGTAGACCTGGTCCTCATCTTCGAGCAGGTCAAAATCGACGTCGTCGGTTTGTTTCTGGAGCTTCGCCGCCTGTTCGAGATTGCCGGCGCGGGCCTGGACGGCCATCTTGTTGGCCTTGAAGCGGAACTTCGCCTGGCCCTTGGTGCCCCAGCGTTGCAGGAGGCCCGCCAGCCGCGTGGGCCGCGTGACGACCGTGATGCGCTCGCTGCGTTCGTACATGGCTCACCTGCCGGTGGGACTCTTGCTGGGCGCTTGCGCTAGCGGCGCGCCGGCCGGTTGCTTGGGCAGCAGCGCTTGCAGCAGGTCCGGCGTGATGTTCAGCTGGCCGATCTTCTCCGCGTTCCGCGCCAGCTGGTCGAAGGCCGAGGAAATCATGGTGCTCGCCTGGGCGTCTCCCTGCACGGCGAGCAGCACCCGCCAATCGACGTCACGCACCGGCGCGAGGATCGCGTGCAGGCTGGCCCCGCGCGCCTCGGCTTCCTTGCGTTCGTTGGCCACACGCGTCTCCACCAGTTGCGAGCGCTGCTGTTCCACCGCGATGTCGCCCGCCATCTTGGTTTCGCTCACCTGGCGCTGCTTCTCCGCGACGATGATCTCGGTCTGGAACTCGTTTTCCTTGATCGTCCGTTCGAGTTGCACGGAGGCGTTGCGGCGGGCGTAGATCGCCTCGTCGGCTTCCTTCAGCAGTTGTTCCCGCGCCTCGGCCTGGAGCGCCTTGGCCATTTCTGGATCGGATTTGATCGAACCGACGCTCACGTCCAGCACCTCGACGCCGAGCTGCGCCACGGTGTCCGAGCGCTGGAGTGCTTCGCGGATCGCGGTCACGAGTTGCGCGGACGAGGTGAGCAGCGTGCGCAGTTTCTGGCTCTGGATGAAGAAGCGTGCGGCGGTCTGCGTGGTCTGAATCAGGCGTTCACCCACCTTGGAGGGGTCGTCGCTCTTGTAGCGGCCCTGGGCATCGACGGTGTAATCGAGCAGCGCCGCCAGCCGTTCCGGGTCGTTGATGCGATAGGTGAGGTTGCCCTGCACCGTGGTTTCCTGAAAGTCGGCGGAGGTTTCCGTGAAGGCGAACGGCACGTCGATGCTCGTCACCGGCACCTGGACCAGCACGGAAGTCGGCGCGAAGTAGAAGAACGACAACCCCCGGCCGCGCCGGACGATCTCACCGTTCTTGTAGTGCAGGACAAAGGTCGTGGCCGGAGCTTTCAGATAGCGAATGCCAAACATGGACGAGTTCTCCGCATTGAGGTGCAACTATTTCAGCATCCAGCCGGCAAACCCGTCAAGTTTTACGCAGCGGAAAAACCGGGAATTTGGGCGAAAAGAAGCGGTCCTATCAAATATGACGTGCGGAGGGAGCGTAGGGTTCGCGGTGCGGTGTCATGCCGTGTAGCCCCGGTCGATGACCAGTTCGCCGGCATTGAGGTACGACGATTCGTCGGAGGCCAGGAAAAGGATCGCCTGGGCGATCTGCTCCGGAGTGAAGAAGCCCTCGGCCGACAGCGCCTGCATCGCCGCTTGCGGGCTGCCGTGCTTGGCCACGAGATCGGGCCAGAAGTCCTGCTTCTCCCAGATCGGCGTGGCCACGCCGCCGGGCGAGACGACGTTGACGCGCACTTTGCCGCCGGCCGCGACGCACTCCAGGGCGGCGGTCTTCGAGAACATGCGGACGGCGGCCTTGCTGGCGCAGTAGGCGCTCGCGCCCGCACTGGCCTTGATCCCCGAGGCCGAGGCCACGTTGATGATGCTGCCACCCTGGCCTGCTTGCATGGCGCGAATGGCGAACTTCGTGCCCAGGAAGACGCCGTCGAGGTTGATGTGCAGCACCCGCCGCCATTCCGTCAGCGTCATGTCGGCGACCGGCCGACCGGCGGCGATGCCCGCATTGTTGACCGCGACATCCAGCCGGCCGAACTCGCGCAGCAGTTGGTCCATCACCTCCTGCCAGGCACCTTCATCACTGACATCGAGCGGCAGGAATCTCGCCTGGCCGCCGGCCCGCGCGATTTCGTCCGCGACTTGCTGGCCCGCTTCCGCGGCGACATCGGTCACGACGACGGCCGCGCCCTCTCGCGCCAGCAACAGGGCCGTGGCCCGGCCGATGCCCGATGCGGCCCCGGTGATCAGGGCGACCTTGTTGGGTAGTCGGTGGGTGGGGTTCATCATGGGCCATAACGCTTTCGTCGCGGCCTGGCGGATCAAGGCAACTGCCGCCGCCCGGCGCGGTCGAACCACTGGCGGATCGACAGCGTGAAGCCTGGCAGTACCGTGACAGCGTCCAAGTGGTCGTCCTCGGTCAGCAACGTGGACTGGTCGGGAGTGGTGTAGATTGCAACCGTGCAGGCGTTGGGATTGACTTCCCAGACCAGCTGGCAGCCGCCCGCGAAGTACTCGCGCCGCTTGCGGGCCATTTCCGCGACCGTGTTGCTGGGGCTGAGAATTTCCACTGCCAGGTCCGGAGTCAGGTCGGGCATCTGCGCTGCGGGCAGCAGGCGGTTCGGGAAATGCCGCCAGGCAAAGAAGGCCACATCCGGGATGCGCACCAGGCCGGGGGCGAGCCGCACCGTGCCGCCTTCGCCCGTGACGATGCCCCGGTCGTGCGTGCCGAGAAAGGTCTCCAGATAGGCGATCAGGACCGCCGCCAAACGGGATTCGTAGTATCCCATTGGTTTCTCCACCAGCACCCGGTCCACGAGTTCGCAATGAAGTGCAGTGCGGCCGGCGCTGGCGAGCAAGTCGGTTTCCGTGGCGCTGCCGGGCAGCGGGTGCCAGCGGATGCGTTCCAGGGGAATGCCGCCCAGTCCCCGGACCAGGTCGGCCAGGGTTTCAAGGGCGGGTTCCGCGATAGTCGCCGTGCTCATGCGCTGGCCCTTTCCGGTGAAGCACCGTCGATTATTGCGCAAGGGCCGCGCGGGGACAAGCGGTTTCAGCGGGCCACGGGAACCGCAGTGGAAGTGGCCGGTTGCACGAGGCCGAGGTCGGCCGCCAGGCGTCGGTACTCCTGACTGGCCGGCGCGCGCGGGTTGAGTTGCGTGACGGGTTGGTGCAGCAGCAGGGCACGACCGACTTCCGGATCGTACGGAATGGTGACTGGCAGCGCTCGCCCGCCGAGCGCTCCGCGCAGGTCGCGTTCGCAGGCGTTGCCGACCGCGCCGTCGGGCGGCGTCGTCAGCAGGATGCCGCGCAGCTGGCCGGCGGTCGTGGTCGCCTGAGTCTGGCGGACCAGTTGCAAGAGCGCTGGCAAAGTGCGGAACCCCAGCGGTTCGGCACGCAGCACCAGCAGCCAGTCGTCGCAAGCGGCCAGCAACTGCCGGCTGCGTTCGCCGAGGAACGGCGGCGCGTCGAAGACGATCAGGTCGTACTTGCCCCACTTTTCCTGGAACCAGCCGGCAGTCATCTGCCGCAACAGGCTCGCCAGCTTCTCCTCGGGCACTTCGCCCGGCT
>JAEUIF010000470.1 GCA_016795185.1 Planctomycetia bacterium
GTCGTGAAAAGTCAACGGCGGGCTGCTACACTGTGTCATGACCGGCTTGCTCCTTCCAGGAAACGCAAGTGACTGCGGCTACAATCACTTGACGCTCCGGAAGCAAGCCGGTTCCTTATTCTGGTGAGAAATGCGGGCTAGTTCCAGGCCGCCGGTGAAGTCCAGTGACGCCAGCGAGTGCAGGCTGTGGATGCAGACGTCGCCTGCCTCATGGTAGACCGTGATGTCGGGGTCATCGATGAACACCGCGTCGCAACAGTCGGGCAGGTCGAGGATGCTCCAATTGTAGATGTTGTTCCAGTCGAGGTCGCCGCCGGCCCCGGTCCAGTAGACGTCCTTCACGGCCACATCGCCGACCGTCCAGACGAAAGACTGGCTGCTGGCGTGGCCCTGCGGGTCGGTGACGGTCACCGTCACCGTCGTTTGCCCGCCGGTCTGGTCGTAGGCATCGCAACTCAGGGTGCCGGAGATCAGGCCGGTATGCGGGTCGATGGTCCGGCCGTCGGGCAGGGCGCTGGCGCTGTAGGTCAGCGGGTCGCCTTCGGGGTCGCTGGCTTCGAGCTGTAGTTCGACATGGTCGCGCTCGGCGCTGGCCTGCGGGCCGGGGTTGCCTACCGTGGGCACGTTGCGCCAGTTGCCGACGCCGATCTGAAACGCCAGTTGCGATTGCTTCACGGTACGGTTGGTGTAGTTCCAGGCCGAAACGCCGCGCAGCACGAAGCCCTGCTGTAGGTCCACGCCCTGGATCAGCAGCAGTTGCTTGCTGTTGTCGGCGCGGACGACCGCCGAGCCGGTGCCGTCCGGCGTGCGCAGCAGTGCTTCATCCCCGCCGACTTGCAAGTGCAGGTCGCGCAGCTCGACGGACGCGCCCGCCAGGTAGCTGGCGGTCCGCAGGGTGATGGCGTCATCGTCGGTCGGCGACCAGTTGACCTGCGTGTAGAAGACGGGCTGGCCGCCGACGCGCCATTCCACGCCGTTGCCCGGCGTATAGATCAGTTCAATCGGGTCTTGCCCACCGGGATGCCATTGATAATCGGCCGTCTGGTGGAGACCGAACGGCCCGGCGGTGGACTTGTTGACATCCAGTTCAAACGTGAAGTTCTGTCCCGGATAGCCCGCGCTGCCGACGCGGCCTTTGGCGACGAACGCGTTGCTCTGGTGGGCCAGTTCGGGGTCGCCGGCCAGGAAGCGCGTGATCAGGTCCAGGCTGGGGGTCCAGCGGTCCTCCAGCGCTTCGAGCCTGGGCCGGAACCGCGGGGTGGTACGTTGCCGGTGGAGGCGGCGGACATCGTGGGTGTCGCGCGAAGAAATTCCAGAGGCGGGACAGCAGGCCAAGCATCGGGCGCTCCTGAAGGGGTTGGGCAAAGTCATTCTGAATTGACTATATTATATTCTACATGCAGAAACGCAAGCTCCGTGGCCATAATCGGCGCCCTGGGCGCGACGGCTACAGCATCGGCGACAGCAGCCGGCAGACGTTCTCGACCAGTCGGCCCGCGAAGGGACGCTCCGCGAAGACCGCGCGATCCAGCTGGATGGAGTCGTCCAGGTCGCGGAGAAACGCGGCTTCCAGTTCCGTCACCGCCGCCGGCGTATGCAGCAGGCAGTTGACCTCGAAGTTCAAGTGCAGGCTGCGGTTGTCGAGGTTCGCGGTGCCGACCGAAGCCCAGTGGTCGTCCAGCAGCATCACCTTCGAGTGCATCATGCCCTTCGCGTACTGGTAGATGCGCACGCCGGCGTCGAGCATGTCGGCCCAGTAATAGCGGCCCGCGTAATAGGGAATCCACTTGTCCGGATGGAACTGGCACAGCAGGCGCACGTCCACGCCCTGCCAGCCCGCCAGGCAGAGAATGTCACGCAGTCCGGCGTCCGGCACGAAATACGGTGAGGCGATCCACAGCCGGCGGCGCGCCTGGCTGATGGCGGCGAAGTAGATTTCGCGGATGCCCTTCAACTGCTGATCAGGGCCGGACTGAATGACTTGCACCGCGCATTCGAGCGCGGCGCGGTCGGACGGCGGCGCCATTTCCAGGCCGCGCGGCGGAAAGTAGCGGTCGCCCTGCAAATGCTCGCCCATCGCAAAGTCCCAGTCCTCCACGAACACGCGCTGCAAGTCGGCCGCGGCGGGGCCTTCGAGGCGCAGATGCGTGTCGCGCCAGTAGCCAAAGCGGGCCGACTTGCCGCGATACTCATCGCCGATATTCAGTCCGCCGCAGAAGGCAATCTGGCCGTCGATCACCGCGATCTTGCGGTGGTTGCGCATGTTGATCTGGATGCGGCGGCGCAGCGGGTCGAGAGGCAGGAAAGCCCCACAGCGGCCTCCGGCTTGCCGCAACGCCCGCAAGCACCAGCGACGGATGCGGTGCGAACCCATCGCGTCGTAGAGCAGCCGTACCTCGACGCCGGCCCGGGCCTTTTGTTCCAGTGCGTCCAGGAACAGGCGGCCGGTGTCGTCCGGCTGGAAGATGAAATACTCCAGATGAATGTGATGGCGCGCATTGCGAATGGCCGCCAGCTGGTCGTGCAGCGCAGGTTCGCCCTCGTGGTAAAAGGTCACGCGATTCTGGCTGACTGGCGAGGCGTCGAAGCGCAGCGCCAGCCGGGCCATGCCGGGTTCGGCCGCCTCGCCGGTCGCGCCGGCCTCCGCCTCGGTCGATGACAACACACGGTTGCGATAGCTCTGTTTGTGGCGTTGCTTGCGCGCCACGGGGCGTTGTACTTGCTGCCAGCCCAGCAGCGCGAACAGCAGCACGCCGAGAAACGGCAAGAAGATGATGACCAGACACCAGGCCAGTGCCGACATCTGGTCGCGCTTGATCGTCAGCGCCCAGGCGATGGTCAGCGCGGTCAGCAGCAGGTTGACCAGCGCGCCCCAGGCGGCGAGTTCGTCCCAGTACAGTTCGAGGAGTTCGCGCATCGCCTCCCGCCCTCCTGACGATGCCCGCGGCTGCTTGTAGGATGATGGACGGTTACCCGCCGCCCTCCACACCACACAGGACACCTGACATGCGCATCCACCGATCCACCGTCGTCGTCGGCCTCGTGGCCCTGGGCCTCGCCCTCGGCTGGGCAAAGCGCGAGCACGCGCACGCCGACGAGAAGGCCAAGCAAGTGCCGTCGAAGACCATCAACCTGGCGGACATCAAGCTGAAGGAGTTCGCCTACGAGGGCAAGCCGCGCGGCGAAATCGGCGTCTACTTCGAGGGCGAGACCGCCGGCACGCGCAACTTCGTCGTCGGCCAGGTGCGCCTCAAACCCGGCGAGGAACCGCACCCGATTCACACGCACCCGGAAGAGGAAGTCCTGATCGTCACCGGCGGCAAGGGCGTGATCCACTGCGACGGCAAGGACACCCCGGTCGCCAACGGTTCGGTCATGTACACCGCGCCGAACGCCGGCCACACCATCAAGAACACGGGCACGGACGTGCTGACGTTCTACTACATCAAGTGGATCGGCGTCGCGACGCGCAAGTGAGGCAGTCCGCTGCCATCAAGCAGCCCGCCGCTCCCTGAGACATCTTGTTCAAACGGAAGCTTGGGTGCCATGCCCACGGCTTTGCGTGGGCATGGGGACCGCACTTGCTTCCCATGCCCACGCAAAGCCGTGGGCATGGCACCCAGAAAGACCTTTCTCAAGAACAGCAAGGTCTTCGATCCTGCGCTAATCGTCACCTTCATCGGCATCGCCGCCGCGGTAGCGGTCCGTCAGACCGTACAGGCCAAGTTTCTTGCGCACCGTGGCCCGGTTCAGGCCCAGCCATTGCGCCGCCACCCAGCGGTTGCCCTGCACGCGGTGCATCACCTCATCGAGCAGCGGCGGTTCGACGCCGTGCAGCAAATCCTGATACAAATTGGCCGGTGTCTGCCCGCCCGTCTGCTTGATGCGGTCCGCCACCCAGCCTTTCACCGCCGTCGTCAGCTGGTCCACCGGGCTGGCGGTCTGCATTGAGGGACTGGCGGGCGGCAGGTGCTCGGGCAGTAACGCGCCGCCGCGCGCCACGATGGCGGCATGTTCCAGCGCGTTGCGCAGCTCGCGAACGTTGCCTCGCCAGGCCAGGCCCGTCAAATGCTTCGCCATCGCGGTAGTCAACGGCAGCGAGCGCGGCTCGAACCGCTTCAGGAAATGCTCGGCCAGTTGCAGGATGTCCTGCGGGCGTTCACGCAGCGGCGGCAGGTGAATCTGGAAGACGTTCAGCCGGAAGTAGAGGTCGTGGCGGAAAGCACCGTCATTGATGAGCTTGCCCAGGTCTTGATGCGTGGCCGAGAGAATCCGGATGTTCAAGGGCTGCGGCTGATTGCTGCCCACAGGCATGATCTCGTTCTGTTCCAGCACGCGTAGCAGCTTGACCTGCACTGGCAGCGGAATGTCCGCTACTTCATCGAGGAACACCGTGCCGCCGTCGGCCAGCGACAGCAAGCCGGGCCGGCTTTGCGTCGCTCCCGTGTAAGCGCCGCGCGCGTGGCCGAATAGTTCGCTTTCGACGAGGTTGGGATTGAGTGCCGCGATGTGGACGGGAATGAACGGCCGGTCGCGGCGGCTGCCGTGCCGGTGGATGGCCCGCGCCACCAGTTCCTTGCCGGTGCCGCTCTCGCCGGTAATCAGCACGCAGGCGTCGCGTGGCGCGACCAGGGCGATGCGCTTGAAGACCAGCTGCATGGCCGGGCTGTTGCCGATCATGTCGGCGGCGTTGGGCTCAGCGGCGCGCGGCGGCGCTTCGGTCCTGGATTTCCGTTCGCCCGCTGCTTGCAGCGCCCGGCCGACGGCGTCCAGCGCCTGGCTGAGATCGAACGGCTTCGTCAGGTAATCGAACGCGCCGCCTTCGACGGCGCGGACGGCGGTATCGAGATTGCCGAAGGCGGTGATGACGATGACCGGCGCTTCGTGCGTCAGTTGCCGCAGCCGGCCCAGCGCGGTCAGGCCGTCGATGCCCGGCAGCCGGACATCGAGCAGCACGGCGTCCGGCCGCTTCTGTGTCGCCCGGCCGAAGGCTTCCTCCGCCGACGAGGCCACGCTCACCTGATGCCCTTCCTGCCCCAGCGCCCGCTCCAGCGCCCAGCAGACGGCCTGCTCGTCATCGACTACCAGAATGTGGCTCATGATTTCCCTGCACGTGGTTCGTGGTCCGCCGTGGGAAAAGAGCAGCCTTCGGCCACTATCCGCAGCCCGTGGGTAGCTCGATCCGAAAACAGGTCGCTGCCGCGTCGCGCTGCCAGTCGAGCCGGCCACCGTGGGACTCCGCCGCCTGACGGGCCACCGCGAGCCCCAGCCCGACGCCTTCGCGCTTGCCGGTGACGAACGGCTGAAACAGTCGCTCGGCGATCTCGGCCGGTGGGCCGGGGCCGGAATCGACGACCTCGACGCTGACGCCTTCGCGCCCCGTGGTTTGTTGTAAGCTCACCGTGACCCAGCCGCCAGGGCCAGCCGCCTCGATGGCGTTGCCGATGACGTTCAGGAACAGGTGCCGCAGCTGGCCGGGATCGCCCTGGACCTGGACCCCGAGCGCGGGCCGCTGCCAGCGCAGTTCGGTATGCGCGTGCTGACACTGGGGCCGCAGCAGCGTGACGACTTCGCCGAGAATCGCCGGCAAATCGCACGGTTCGCGGCGCGGCGGGTCGGGCCGCCCGAGGTCCAGAAAACGCTTGAGGTTCGCTTCGACCAGATCGAGCTGGCGCAGGGCCACGTCGAGGGCCTCACCGTCGCCCTGGCCGTCGCACTTGCGGGCGTGCAATTGCACCGCCAGCCGCGCCCCGGTGACGCTGTTGCGCAGCTGGTGCGCCAGGCCGCCCGACACCTGCCCCAGCAGTCGCAAGCGTTCGGTCTGCTTGATGGTCTCCTGGAGCTTGGCGAGTTGCGAGGCCATGAGGTTGATGGACTGACTCAGGTCGCGAAATTCGTCGTTACGCCGGGGCAACGTCATCGGGCTGAAGTCGCCCTGGGCGATCAGGCGCGTGCGTCGTTCCAGCGCCTGCACCCGCCGCGCCAGCCGGCCTGACACGACCACCGCCAGCACCAGCGAGGCGACGCTGCCGATGACGCCCAGCACCAGCGAGGGCTGGATCGCACCCCACAGGGCGTCGCGCCACAGCCGCTCGGGATAGAGGATGTAGGCGGTGCCATAAACTTCGCCGCCCTGCCGCAGCTGCACGCCGGCACTGAGATAGCGCGTCCCGCCCAGCTCGATCGGCGGGCTGAGCCGCAAATCACGCCAGTCCTCGACCACGTACTCGGCGGGCGGCAACTCGGCCGGATAGACCGGCAAGGTCGTCGGCCCCAGGGTGCTGTCGCTGGGCACGATCTCGCGCACATCCACCAGGATGAAATCCGCGCCGGACAG
>JAEUIF010000499.1 GCA_016795185.1 Planctomycetia bacterium
AAGGAACTCGACACCGATTTGGCCGCCGCCCGCTCCGAGCAGGAGCGCGTCCAGGCCGAAGCGACGCTGGCCGGCGTCGTCTTTCAGCAGGAACGGCAACTCTACAAGGCAGATTCCACGACCGAGAGGCGTTTCCTTGAAGCGCAAGAGAAGCACCGCGCCAGCCAGGCGGCGCTGCGCACCGCGGGCGAGAAGATTCGGCGTATCGAGCAAATGCTGGCCGCGCGCGTCGGCGACGATCATGCCCGCGTCGCCGAGGTCAAGGCGCAGCTGGCCGAGGCGAAACTCAATCTGTCGTACACGCGCGTCTACGCGGCCTGCGATGCCTCGATCACGGATTTGCAGCTGCGTGAAGGAGCCTACGTCCGCACCGGCGAGGCGGCGCTGACGCTGATCGACCTGAAGCACTGGACCGTGGTCGGCAATTTTCGCGAGAACGCACTTTCGCAGGTGGCCCCTGGTCAGCCCGCGCTGGTGGCGCTGCGCAGCGTTCCCGGACACTTGTACCAGGCTCGCGTGACTGCGGTGGGTCGCGGCGTCGGTCAGGGGCAGGGCGTGCCGTCGGGCAGGTTGCCGGACGTCAAGCGCGCGACGAGTTGGCTGCCACCCTCGCAGCGCTTTCAGGTGCGACTCGAACTGACCGATGCACAAGCCCCGCCGCTGCGCGTCGGCATGACTGCCAGCGTCTCCGTCTACACGGAACCGGAAGGCATGCTGAACGACCTCACCACGGCCTGGCACCGAGTTCTGTCGTGGTTCTACTATCTCTGATAGTTTGACCCGCTGGGGAATTGCGTTGGTGAAGTAGACCGAGGCAGAGAACGCAGCGTGCCCGCTGGAAACTGATGTTGCCCTACCCAAAACTGGGTATCATGGATCGAGGACGACCCGCGCGCAGCGCGGAACGCTCTGGAACAGGGTTCGCGGCTCCTTGTCAGCTCTCATCGCCAACCTCAAGGAGAGACTCCATGCAAACGCTCACCGGTCAGCTCCTGCAAAACGGCCTGGTCGTGGCGGACGGCGTGCGCGGCAATTTTGAAGTCGAAGTGCAACGCGACGGCACCGAACGCTGGTCCGGCTACTTCATCCTGCCACCCGGAATCACAGTCAACAACGGCCAGCATTACGACCTGGCGCTGAACGATGGCCGGGCCAAGCAAATCGAGATCAGCCGCGTCAACGCCTACCCCACGCAGACTACCGTCAGCTTTGGTAGCCCGAATTGAACTCGTGTTCGCCTCGAACAGAAAGCGGTAGCGCTCCGCAGCGTGCTGGAGCGCCGCCGCTTCGCTGTTTGTAGCCATGATACCCACCGAATTCGCACTTATGTTGCGGGCGTCGCCGCTTGCTGACCTGTCAGGGCCGCGAACGTTTGTTGCAACAGCCCGCTGACCGCGACCGCCGTCCAGAAGCCGAGCATTCCCAGGCCAATCAGGGCCGTGAGCAGCAGACGAAAACCCTGGTAGCCACTCGCAAAGTCTTCTGGACCAACGGCGATCATCAGGATTGCGCCGGTGAGCGGAATCAAGCCTGCCAGCAGTTGCAGCACGGCCAGGCGGCGCGGCACTGAGCGCAGTTCGTCCCGTGCCCGCCGCCGCAGCCCCTGGGCATCGACCCACAGGCGGGGATAGAGCACCCGCAGCGCCAGAAACTGCACGGCGAACACGGAATAGGTCAGTGCAATCAAGCCGGAAATCGTGAACGAGGTCAGGAACCGACCGAAGACGGCCGGCTCGATGGGGCCAGCCAGCAGGTCCAGTCCCAGCGGAAACAGCACCCCGCCCGGCAACCAGCCGATGCACGATAGGGCGACGGTCCAAAGCGGCAAGCGCAACACCCGCCGGCGCATGGCCGTCACTTCTTCTTCCGTTGCCAGCTCGCCCGCTTGTAGGCGCTGCCACAGTCGCCGGACCGGCCGAACTAGCCGCACGATCAGCACCATCGCCAGTGGGTAAACTACCAGGTTGTAGCCGAGCACCAGCTGCTGGAAAGTGGCTTGCTGTGCTGGCGTCAGCTGGCCGACGATGCGCAGCTGGTTGTACGAAATGTTGACCATGCTACCGAGGATGTGCGGTAGCAACAGCAAGCACAGGCCGACCAGAAACGGCGAGCGCAGCAGGCAGCGTGTCAGGAATCCACCGGCCGGCAAGTCGCGGTCGATGCGCCGTTGTTCCCGCCAGCCTTCGAGCACGCGGGCCAGTTCGGCGGCGCTGGCGTAACGGCGCGTGGGGTTGGGGTGCAGGCAGCGGCGGAGGATGCGCGTCATGCCTTCGGGCAACGCCCGACGCGGCGGTGCGGGCGGCGGTCCCTTGCGGCGCATCTCCGCGAGCGTTCGTAACGAATCGCCGACCGAGCCCTTGCCGACTACCGGGAATGGCAACCGGCCCGTCAGGGTTTCCCAGAACACCACGCCGAGCGAGTAGAGGTCGGAACGCTCGTCCACCGCTTCAGGCAGCGTGCGTTCGTCCGGGTTGAAGGCGTCGAGGTGTTCCGGCGACATGTAACCGAGCGTGCCGCCGAACATCGCGCGCGCGCCGTGTCGCGCCGGCCGGGGATCGAAGGCGATGTTGAAATCGGCGAGGAACGGGCGGCCGTAGCGGTTCAGCAGGATGTTGGCCGGCTTGATGTCGCGGTGCAGCACGCGCTGGCTATGGGCGTGCGCGAGCGCCTCGGCCACCCGCGTACCGATCCAGCCCACGGCTTCCTCGAAGTCCGCATTCCAGAGCAGATCGCGGTCCCGCAGCGCGGCGGGGTCGAACAGCGCTGGCCGGGTGCAACTGGCGTCAATGGCTTCCAGAATGGCGCGGCCGCTCCACTGCGCGGGTTCGCGCTGGTCCAGACAACGGATCACCTGTTCGAGCGTGATGCCGTTGATGTACTGCATGCACAGCAACCGCCAGTTGTGCGCGGGATCGACTTCCTCGGAGAAGACGCGGACAATGTGCTCGTGCTCCAGGCTGGCCAGCGTGCGCGCCTCGCTGCCCCGATTGGCGGAAACCTTCAGGGCGACGTGCCGGTCGAGCGACAGTTGCCGGGCAAGGTAAACCACGGCGAACGCACCGGACCCCAGCACGACGACGATCTCGAAATCGAGGAAACGTTCGCCCGGCTCCAGGGTCGGCGGGCCGCTGGGGACCGGGGCGCGAAACGACGGCGCGGTCGGAAAGCTGCTCTCGTCGCCGCACTGCGAACCGCTGTCGCCGGCCGTCTCGCTGTCCAGCGTCGGTGGCAAGTCCGGCGTGCTGCCGAGCGTGGGCGGCAACTCGGCGGCGGTTCCCGGTTCGAGCGGCGGATCGGTCATTCGTCGGCCTCGATTTCCCCCGGATGGCGGCGCTCCAGCGCCGGCTTGCAATACTTCATCAGCCCCAGGTCGATGAGTTCCTCTTCCAGCTGCCGGGGCGTGGGGTTGTCCAGCGAATGGACCACTTCGTCCAAAACGATCTCCGAGAAACGCTCGCGCGCCCGGTGCAGCGTCTGGCGGACGCCGGCCGCCGTCAGCGGCTTGCCGAGCTTCACGCTGAGCTGCGCCGCCAGCTGATCCGACGTCAACTCAGGGTTCTGCGAACGGAAGCGCAGCACCGTGTAGAATGGCTTGCCGCTCTGGCGCTCGGCGCCTTCGAGCTTCAGCCAGCTGCGGGCCAGCAGGTCATCGCGCCAATTGTGCAGAAACTCCGCATCGAGCTCGGCGTGCGACGGTTCCGAGATGGCGGGCTCCGGCGTGTTGTCGCCCATCCCGACGGGCTGTCGTTTCTTGCGCTGATGGAAGTCGGCGACCAGGTGGAACAGCACGCCCTTGACGTAGTTGCGGAACTTGCCCCGCTGCGGGTCGGCGTTGTGCAGATCGCCCTTGATGAGCCGGACGGCGAACTCCTGAAAGAGATCGTCGGCCGTGTCAGCGTCGCGCACCAGGCCGCGCAGGTAACGCTTGACGGCCCCGCCGTAGCGCGCCAGCAGCTGTTCCTGGGCAGGCTTGACGACTTCCGGCTGGCCTTGGTGGGCCTTGCGGACCAGTGTCCACATCGTCTGAATGCCGCTGAGGCGTGAGTTGACGTACTCGGAATCCATGAGCGCGGCTCCGGTCGCCGGCCGGTGCGTCCGCCGGGAGCTACGATATCCCGGTGCAGTGCGCGGGCCGGTGTGCGAAGTTATCCACGGTGGGGAACCGCCGGTTATTGTACCGAATCCGCTGCCGGCGGTTTAGCCGGAACCCTGGGAGTGCCGCCGATGCCACGTCCGTTTCTCACTGCTCGCTGGACTAACCTGTTCCTGGCAAATTACCCCGTGCCGCCGGAACTGCTCAAGCCGCGCCTGCCGCCGGGCCTAGAACTCGACACGCTCGACGGCCGTTGCTTCGTCAGCCTGGTGGCGTTTCAGTTTCTCGATACGCGCGTGCTGGGCATCGCCTGGCCGGGCCATCGTCACTTCGCGGAACTGAATCTCCGCTTTTACGTGCGACATCAGGGGCACCGCGGCGTGGTCTTCGTCCGCGAGTTCGTGCCGCAACGGCTGACCGCCTGGGCGGCGCGCACGCTGTACAACGAACCGTATCAGTCGGCCCCGCTCACGGGCACGATTCGCGAGGATGCAGCCACGATTTCGGCGGAATACACGCTGGATTGGCAGGGCCGCCGGCACTCGCTTGCCGTCACGGGCGAGCAGCCCGCGGTGCTGCCGGCGGAAAGCAGCACGGAACATTTCTTCAAGGAACATGCCTGGGGCTTCGGCGTGACGAAGCGCGGCCAGACGCTGCGCTACGAAGTTTCGCATCCGGTCTGGCAGGTCTATCCGGTGCGGGACTATCGCATCGACCTCGAATGGGCTGGCGTCTACGGCAGCGAGTGGGCCGTGCTGCAAAAAGCGACGCCGTTCTCGACAGTGTTCGCCGTCGGCTCGGCGGTGAGTGTCTATCGGGGTCAGCCGCTTTTGTAGGGTCCGCTGTGCGGACCGTTGGTCGCCATCATTCCGGGGGAATGGTCCGCACAGCGGACCCTACAAACTATTTCCCGGCGGGAATGCGATTCAGTGTGTACGCTCCTTGCGGATATACGAGCGATTCGCCCTGCGCCGAGCGCACGCCACGACCGGCGATCAGGTAGACACGGCCTTCCGTCAGCTTGCCAGTCGTCAACTCGGCACTGAGGCCGTCCTCGGCCAGACGCACGCTCTCGACCGCCAACCGGCCGCGTTCCAGTTCCGGCGATCCATAAGCGCCCGTGTATTCGTAGCGGTAGTGCTCGATCTGCCAGGACGCCAGGGCCTTCGCGGTTTCGAGCTGCACTGGCTTCGTGAAGACCACGCGGAAGCCCTGCGGCCGGACCTGGATCGACTGCATCTCGAAGGGGGTCTCGCCGGTGAAATCCAGCCGGAACAACCCGCCGCGATCCGGCTGCGCCATCCAGCCCGGCTCGGTGATGCCGCCGACATAGAGCTTGCCCTTCGGATCGAACGCCAGGCTGACCGGGCCGAGCAGGCCCTTGCCGTAGAACGGGAAGCAAGCACCTTGATACTCGCCGTCCACTTTTTCCAGACTGGCGCGGATGATCGCCCCGCCGTACATCAATTCGGCCATGAAAATCTGTCCGGCGAATGGCCCGAACTTGCCGCCGGTGTGGTCGTAGGCCACGCCGTTGATGGATCGCGCCCAGTCGTAAGGCACCCAGACGGCGGTCTTCGCCAGCGGCTTGCTCGCGTGCTGCTTCTGGGCCGGGTTGGGGAACCCGTAGAAGCGGCCCTCGACAATGTGACACAGCTTGTTGGTCGCGACCCATTCGCCCTGGTTGTCGGTGAAGAAAATCTCGCCATCCGGGCCGTTGCACCAGCCGACGGGGTTGCGGAAACCGTAGGCGAGTTCTTGCGGCGGATGTCCGGGCCGCAGGCGTACCAAGCCGCCGGAACCGGGCATTTCCCGGTTCGCGTAGGGCGCGTAGCTCACGACGAAATGGCCCTGCTTGTCGCGCACCAGGCCGTAGCCGTAGTCGTAGGTTTCGGCGATGCCGTGCGGCAGGGCGGCCACGCGCTCGAAGCGGTCGGCCACACCGTCGCGGCGCGATTCGACGATGCGCGTCAGGTTGCGCCGGTGCAGCACGTACAGGGCGTCGTCCTCGGCGCGCAGCGAGTAAGCTTCCTGGAACAGACCGCGCGCGTAGTTGTCGAAACGCGCCGATTTACCGTCGCCGGTCGGGTCATTCAGGATGAACAGTTCGCCCAGCTTCATCGAGGCGACAAAGACGCGGCCGTCGCGCGGGTGAACTGCCACGGCAGCCGGCATGACCAGGTCTTGTCCGGTCACGGTCTTGGGCCGGGGGTAGGCGATGACGCGATAGCCCGGCCGGTCGCGGGCTTCGTCACCGCCGACATCCGTCGAGGCCAGCTTTTCGACGGGCGGCGCGGCCTGCGGGGCAGGAAGTGCAAGTCGGAGCACGGCGGTGGCGTTGCCGTCTTTGTCGGGCTTGATCGCCCCCGTGAAGACCTTGTCGCGTGTGTTAGCCTGGGCCTGGCCGACCGTCGCGGAAACCTCGAATCCGTTTGCCTCCGGCGCACGGCTGCGCACCTCGACCGTGCGACCCGCCGGGACGCCGCGCAGCTGTAGTTCGCGTTCCAGTCGGCGCTTGGCGCCGTCGGTGACGATTCGGATGGTTTCAATCACGGCGACCGTGCCGCCGGGAAACTCCACCCGGCCGCGCAGCCGTGCGCCGTCGGACAAACGGTCGTAGCCCTCGAAGACATAGGCCGTCGCGGCTTCGGCCTGAGAGCCGTTCACCAGCTGCCAGGGCGAGGCGACAGCCAGTCCCGGCGCGAGCGGATTGCCCGCCGCCTGGAACGTGCGCAAGCGGCCCGCGACCTGCCGAAGAATCTGCGCGCCGGTGTAGAAACTGTGCGGCGTGCCTGCGCCCAGATCGTAGATCAGCAAGTCGTCCGCGCTGGTCAGGACGCACAGTGACTCGACCGTGCCGCCTGCCGGCAGGCGAATCGGAATTTGTGCGACGATGGCCGGGTCACCAGCGGTCGGCGCGGTCGTCGGAATCGGCGGCGGCGGTTTGGGGCTGGGCGCGTTCTTGCCTAATGCCAGGTAGTGCCAGAGGACTTCCTTTTGTTTCAGCGCATCACCATCCAGGATTGAGCGCAGCGTCGCCGGCTTGCCGCGCGGAAACACCGCTGGCATCGGCGTGTTGGGATGCACGCGCAGCGGGTCTTCCACGAAGCGCTCGAACCAGTCGCGGCGAATGCGGCCCGCCACGCGGGTCAGGTCCGTGC
>JAEUIF010000507.1 GCA_016795185.1 Planctomycetia bacterium
GACCCAGGGTCAACTTACTGGCACTCGCCGAGGTCGGGACACAAGCCCCGAGTCGGACTTGCACAGACCTTTCAAACGAGCGACTTACCGAGCAATTACTGAGGTACTTTAGGCCGAAAAGCGCGCATCCATTTCGGCAAATACGACAGCGGCTTCACCCTCGGCTGACGCTGGTTTTCGGTGATCAGGTTTTTTGGCCAGGACAGTCTTCATTTTTGGTTTCCAAGCTGGCACCCTGAGAGACATCGCATCGATGGAAGACGGCACCCGTAAGATGTTCGTGCTCGAACTTGTCGCGAAATGTTTGCGAAACAATCCACTTGGCCGTTTGGTCGAGGACGAAGATATCTAGTTCCGGAAGCTGAGCCTCGTCCAGAACTAATCGAGATATCGTGCCGATTACCTTTCCAGGCAGCAACCAGGACATTTCTGAACGTTCAATATCCAATGCGTCAATGCGCTTATTGCCGGTGAGTGCCCAAAATGCTGCCGTTTTCTTATCACGGTAGCGGATTTCAATGGGAGACCAAGTCATCCCCTCTTGCATACGCACAGATTCACAAACTCTCTTTCCGCGCTCGCTAAGCAGGAGTATACCGCCAACAGTGTTGGCCACATCCATCATAGCCTTCGCGCCGACCTTCAGTGTACAGTGTGGTCTGTCAGTGTGATCGCGGTGCAGAAATTGCCCGTCGGCTCGCATAGGGTTGTGGTCGATAAACGAGTACGGATTCCTGTCATGGTCCATTTCAAAGCGATACCAATGCATTCTCCAACCTCCATGAACGACACTATCGAATCACCCATAATGACTGCTTGACCCAACGTGTGAATACTGTGCCCTCCGCGAAACTCCTGCACTGGATTGGACAAGAGACTACCTCAGTATATCGACCTCAGTGGAAGCGCTGGCTCCGCCACTTCGCCACGTGGCAGAATGGCGGGGCCAGCGGTCGGCCTGGAACGCTCGCTGTACTTCCCGTAAGCACTCGGTGGACGATGTCGCCGGGCGACAACGCTGCGGCACCTCGCCGTGGAGGCACGCTCTTCCCGCGAAATATCGTTGCCAACCACCGCCGGGTCGGTTAGTTACCGAGTGGAGTGGCAGTTCTAGCCCGGCGGCGCTCTGGGAGCATTTGGCTACATGGATTTGCATGGCGTTCGTTGTGTGCGCCGCCCCGCTCGCGCCGACGAGATCACCTCCTGGGAGCCGGGCTGCGCCTGGCTGGCTGGCGGCACCTGGCTGTTTTCGGAGCCGCAAGTCAATACCCATACGCTGATCGATCTCGAAACGCTTCGCTGGCCCTCGCTGCAAGTTTCCGCCGACGGCCTGGAAATCGCCGCGACGTGCAAGGTCGCGGCGCTGGACCAACTCACCGACCGCGCGCCGGCCGACTGGACGGCGGCCCCGCTGTTCCGCCACTGTTGCCGGGCCTTCCTGGCATCGTTCAAAATCTGGCACGAAGCCACCATCGGCGGGAACATCGTCATGGCGCTGCCCGCCGGACCGATGATCTCGCTGACCGCGTCGCTCGAAGGCGTTTGCACGCTCTGGCCGCGCGGCGGCGAACCGCGATCGGTCCGCGTGGTCGATTTCGTCACCGGCGACCATCGCAACGTGCTCGCGCCGGGTGAACTGCTGCGGTCCATCCACCTGCCCGCGCATGCCCTCCGGAAGCAGTTTGCCTTCCGCCGCTTCACGCTGACGCACCTCGGGCGGTCGGAAGTGCTGCTGATCGGCACGCGCTGCCCCGAGCACGGCAAGTTCCTGCTGACCATCACCGCTGCCACGCTCCGGCCGGTGCAGCTTTCGTTTGCAACGCTGCCCGCCGCGGCAGAGTTAAAACGCGCCATCACCGACGCCGTGCCGCCCACTCTGTATCTGGACGACACGCACGGTTCACCGGAACACCGCGCGCACCTGACCTACTACTTCGCCGAGCAGATTCGGAATGAACTTGCGGCCACGCCCTGAACTGGCGTAACACCTGGCAGGTTGGGTGCCATGCTTGGGCGGCTCTCGCCGGTGAAGGATATGGCATCAGTGCCACCGCCCAAGCATGTTGCACTGACAGCGGCACGACATGCTTGGGCGGTGACACCGAAAGTGCATTGGCCCCTGACGGGAGCCGCCCAAGCATGGCACCCAGCCTGCGCCTTTCGACCAAGGCAGCGACCGATGGAATTGCTGGACGCCCCAGACCAACGACAACCCGAACCGGAATCCCATGACCTACCGGATCAACGGCCAGACCTACACCGCGGAACCGCGCCCCGGACAGTGTCTGCGTACGTTCGTGCGCGACCTCGGCTGGTTTGGCGTCAAGAAAGGCTGCGACGCCGGCGATTGCGGCGCCTGCACCGTCTGGCTCGACGGCCAGCCCGTGCATAGCTGCCTTTATCCCGCGTTCCGCGCCGAGGGCCGCGAGGTGACGACCCTTCAGGGACTGGCCGCGAACGGCGCGCTGCATCCGATGCAGCAGGCGTTTCTCGACGCGCAGGCGTTCCAGTGCGGCTTCTGTACCGCCGGCATGCTGATGACGGCGGCGAGCCTCACCGACGAGCAGAAGCAAGACTTGCCGTTCCACCTCAAGGGCAACCTCTGCCGCTGCACCGGCTACCACGCGATCGAGGACGCCGTCCACGGCATCGCGTCCGTGCAGGAGGACTGCGCGGGCCAATCCTGCGGGGCCAGCATCGCCAGTCCGCTGGCGCTGCCGATTGTCACCGGCAACGCCCGCTACACGCTGGACGTGGCGCCTGCCGGGTTGCTGCACCTCAAGGTGCTGCGCTCGCCGCATGCGCACGCCCGCATCAAGGCCATTCGCCGCGACCGCGCGCTGGCCGTGCCGGGGGTCCAGGCGGTGTTCACCTGGGAGGATGTGCCGCGCCGGCCGTACACGACGGCCTGCCACGACGACTTCCATGTCGATCCCGACGATACGTACTTGCTCGACAACGTCGCGCGCTTCGTCGGCCAGCGGGTCGCCGCCGTCGTCGCGGAGACCGAGGGCGCGGCGGAGGAAGGCTGCCGGTTGCTGGAGGTCGATTACGAAGTGCTGCCAGCCGTGTTCGACGCCGAGGAGGCCATGCGGCCCGGCGCGCCACGGTTGCACGGCGGAAACCACTACGATACGCGCATCGAGGATCCGGTTCACAATATCTTCAAGAAGATCGAGGCCGAGGCGGGCGACGTGGCCGCCGGCTTGGCTGCCGCCGATGCCGTTTATGAGGGCACGTTCGAGTTGCCGCGCGTCCAGCACGCGCACATGGAGACGCACGGCACGATCGCCTGGCGCGGCGACGACGGGCGCATCCACGTCCGCACCAGCACGCAGACCCCGCACCTGGTCAAGGTCAAGCTGGCTCACCTGTTCAACCTGTACCCGCACCAGTTTCACGTCTTCTCCGAGTGCGTCGGCGGCGGCTTCGGCGGCAAGCAGGAACTGCTGACCGAGGACCTGTGCGTGCTGGCGGCCCTGCGGACCGGCCGCCCGGTGCAGTGGGAGTTCACGCGCGCCGAGCAGTTCACGTCGGCGACGACCCGGCACCCGATGAAGATTGCCATCACGCTCGGCGCGAAGCGGGACGGCACGCTCACCGCGATGCGGATTCACACGGTTTCCAACACCGGGGCCTACGGCAACCATGCCGGCGAAGTGCTGGCCTCGTCGCTGGGCTCGGCGATGGCCACCTACCGCTGCGCCAACAAGCAGGGCACGGGCTACGCGGTTTACACCAACACGGTGCCGTCGGGGGCCTTCCGAGGCTACGGCGCGTGCCAGCCCGCGTTCGCCATCGAATGCGCCCTCGACGAACTCGGCCGTCAACTGGGGATCGACCCGTTCACCATGCGGCGAAAGAACATGCTCGGGCCGCACGATCCGGTCCACAGCATCTGGCCGTACCCGCACGACGGCGTCATCGGCAGCTACGGCCTGGACCAGTGCCTCGATCTCGTCGAACAGGCCCTGCACAGTGGCCGAGGCGAGGTCAAGCCGGCGGGCGACGAGTGGCGCGAGGGCCGGGGCGTCGCCATCCACGCGCAGGACTGCGCGCCGCCCACGGAGCATCGTTCGGAAGCCCATCTTACCCTGCAAGCCGACGGGACGTACCGCCTGGCCGTGGGCTCGGCGGAGTTCGGCAACGGCATCCGCAACGCCCAGCGCCAGGTGGCCGCCAGCGTGCTCGGCGCGCGGGCGGCGTCGGTCGCGATGGACTTCGCGGACAC
>JAEUIF010000512.1 GCA_016795185.1 Planctomycetia bacterium
ATCCCTTGTTCGGACAGGTCGGGCAGGCCCCACCCGCCGCGCCACCACCACCGCCGCCGCTGGCCTTCAGGCCCTTGGCGCGCTTCAGCAAGCCCTGGGCGATGGCCTGAAACGACGGCAGCGGAAAACCGCCGACCATCACGTTGGGCGAGCCCATCAGGAACATGCCCGGCGTGCCGACCGGCGGAATGAACGGCTGGTCGGTGCCGATCTGCTTGGTCAGGGCCGCCGCAGCGGCGTCGGCGGCGGCCTGAGCGGCCATCATCGCGGCACTGAGGCCCAGAGCGGCCGACATGGCCGCATCGTCATTCGCCTCGGCCTCGGCGAAGCTCGACGCCATCGCGCTCGCCTGCGAGATTTTGCCCGTGACATTTGTCACCTTGCCGACCGCGCCGGAGACTTTGCCCGCGACCTTGCTCACCTTGCCCGCGACCTTGCCGGCCTTGCTGGCCACCCCGGCCAGCTTGCCGAGCTTGACCGGAATTTTCGGCGACGGGATATGAAAGCAGTGCATCGTGATGTCGATGTTCGCCCGCGCCGCCCGCGCGCCGCCGATGTAGACGTTCGACGAACCAGTGATGATCTCGAACATCGCCGACAGCGGCGGCACCACCCCGCAGCAGGTCGGGTTGAAGCCAAAGTCGCCGCAGCGCGCCGTTGGCTTGCTGTTAATCAGCACGGTCACGTTCAGGCCGACCATCACCGGACCCATCGGCGGGAACGGGACCGGCGGCAGGGGCGGCGGGCCGCTGGGCGGATGCTTGACGTGCGCGTGCGGGATGCCCAGCGCCAGGTCGGTCATGGTCGCGGCGGGGAACGGCCCGATGGCCTTGGCCAGCCCGCTCACCAGTTGGCCCATCTTCTCGTCGGCGGCAGCGCCTGCCGCGCCGGCGATGGCCGCGCCGGGGTCGGCCAGCGTGGTGGCGAGGGAAGTCGCCGAAGCGGCGGCCTGGGCCACATCGTTCATGGCCTGCGCCGCCTTGTTGGCCTTGTCCAGACCGGCGGCGATGCCATGCTTCAGGTCCGCGGGCGGCGCGGGCGCGTTCGGCTGCACGGGCGGTGTCGGCGCCGCGGCGGCCTTGGCGTTCTCCTTGGCCTTCTGGAGCGACTTGCCCGCATCGCTCAGGCCGGACTTCTGCATCAGAAAATCGCCGACGCCGGACATGATTTAGCTCTCCGCTCTGGCTAAACCTGTAGGGTCCGCTGTGCGGACCGTTGGACCATTAACAAGGCAACGACTAAGGGTCCGCACAGCGGACCCTACACTTTTGCGAAGCCGTGAGCGGCTACCGCCATTCCTCGTCGAAGGTGGCCAGCGCCTCGCGCATCTCCAGCCTTTCGTAGCCGCGGCGCAGTTGCTTCAGCAGCGGTACCAGCCGGTCGTGCAGCTCGAAGGCCTTGCAAATCAACGCGGCTTCTTCCCAGCTTTCGACCGCGCGGTCGTGGGCTCCTTGCTTCTCCTGGCAGTTGCCCCGCCATTCCAGAGCTTCGGCCAGGCCGACCTCGTCGAGCATGCCGCGCTTCAGTTCTGCCAGTTCGCCATAGCGTTCCTCGGCATCCGCGAAACGCTGCTCGTGGTAGGCAACCAGCGCCAGGTTCTGCACGATGGTTGACAGCAAGATCGGGTTGCCTGCTTCCGCCGCTGGCGTCACCGCGCACGCATACCAGTGCTGCGCTTGCTTCCAATCCGCCTGCCGGCGGGCAATGTCGCCCAGGCCGCTGATAATCAGTCCTTCCATCGCCGGAATGCCCGCCCACTGGAAGAATGCCAGCGAGCGATTGAAGCGGTCCGTCGCCTCGGCGTAGCGACCGTGAGCGTAGTCGAGGTAACCGAGTTGCACCTCGGCCTTCATGCGTTCGCCCAACGGCATCTTGGCGTCGGCCGCCGTTGCCAGCAGTTCGTTCTCGTGCGCGTCGTGCGGAATGATGAACGGCTCCACCATGATCCGCTTTGCTTTCGCCAGTGGGGATTTCGCCAGTTCAAAGTCCTCCGGCACGCGGGCCACGATCCGCGCCCCGCGCATCCAGGGCAGCACGGGCCCTTTCGGCGGCAGCTGCGCCAGCAACTCCAGGTAGCTCGTCGAGTCGGTGATGGCCAGCGGCGCCATACCCCAGATATAGTGCTGCCCCTGGGCCGGCTCGATGAGCGAGCGGGCGTACTCCAGGCCGGCGAGAATGCGTTCGGCCGGCCGGTTCCCCGAGTCGTGGACCCGGGCCGGCAGCGGCGGCAACTTCTCATCCTCCGGCCCGGTGGCCTCGTTGGTCATCGTCAATTCGTCCTGCAAGCGGGTCGCCAGCGTGGCGGCGTAGGTTTCGGCCGATTGGAACTCGTCGCCGAACAGCAGGTAGAGGTCGCCCGTCGATTCGCGGTCGAGGTCACGCAGCGCTTTGAGCAGGAAGGCCACGGAACTGTCGGCGCAGGGCACGAGCAGCAGCAGGGCGTCGCGTTGCTCG
>JAEUIF010000524.1 GCA_016795185.1 Planctomycetia bacterium
GCCGACGCCCGTGATTGTTAGCAGTATCCCACCGCACAGCGCCCGCCCGATGCGCATGGCCCATCCTCCGGTGAAAATTCACCGGACAATTAACCCAGGCAGGGATTTCGTTACGGGTTTGCGCGGCGTCGCGAACCAGCGTAGGCTTCCAGCATCAAAGGCTGTTCGTGCTGCGCAGCATGTCCTGCACGCGCTGCAAGTAACGCTCGGCTTCGGGCTTGGTGTAGTTGCCGATCTCGACCTGGCGGCCATCCGTGAACTTGACCTGTAGGCCGTAGGTGTTAGGGCCGGAATCCCAGTGGTGCTCGTGGAGATCGACCTCGGCCACTTCGGTGAAGGCATAACGCCGGCGGCGCAGTGACGTGAGGGAGTTTTCGTAGGAGTAGATCACCGTCCGCATGAGCACGTCGAAGCACAGCGATTGACTCATGCCGAGAAACGCAGCCGCCATGAAGGCCAGCGCCAGCAGCGTCGCGCCCGTCGCGATAACAATGGGAATCACCATGAACCAGCCGTGGCCGTGCCAGTGCGGCTTGTAGAGCAGTTCATAGGGCGCGAGCAGCGGCACGCAGCCGAAGACGAAGACGATGACCCGCGCGACCGGGCTCATCCGTTCGCTGAATTCCAGCTGCGTCTCGGACTCAATCACCTGGGGCATCGGTCGCTCCGGGTTCGTTCGCGGTCTTGCTGCTCGCTAGTATATTCGTCGCCGCTCGTCATTCCTTGTACCGAGCATTTTCCGCGGGGTGGGCGTCATATAAGTAGGTAGCTTTTCCGATCTTGATCTACACGGGCAGACACCAGAAGGCGTCCCACTGGTCGGCATCGCTGCAAAACAAGGCGCGCAAATGAGCCAGGGCATCGCCGCCCGCCACGCCCCAGCGCATGCCGCCCATGCTCAGTCGTTGATTGATGACGTTCTTGCAGGCCGACTCCACCGAACCGCTGCCGATCTGCCAACCGCGTTGCAGGTACTCTGGATAGTTCATGCGGCCCACGTGATTACGGAAGTACGTCAGGGCATCGCTGTGAGCCGCCTGAGTCGCGGCGTCCAGCGCGGTGCGATCCAGTTGTTCGAGTTCGGCCAGCAGCACCGCTCCCCCTTCGTGTTTGAGGCGGTGACACCAGGTTGTCAGCCAGTCGTCCCCCAGCGCCGGCGCGGGCAGCAACTTGGCCAGCGGACTCAGGTGCTCGGTCGCATGCCGAAAATCCACGATCTTCACGGCCCGTGGGAAGTACACGTCGAAGAAGTTTTCCAGGCCGTTGCCGGCATCGCTCAGGGCAATCCACTGCTCGACGGCGTCCAGACCGACCTGCGCCGCTTGCCGCCGCAACTGGGCGCCGAGGTCGTCCAGTTTGGTCAGGCCCGCCAGGTAGCGCACGTCGCTACAGGGTTGGGCCAGGTCGGCGGCGTCGACCACACGCGGCTGCGGATTGTAGACCATGCCGACGTAGACCATGCGGCCTTCCACTTTAGCGGCGTGGGCTCCTTGCATCAGGATGCCGGTGGCGTCCACGCTGACATAACCGCAGGTCTGGCCGCTGCGATCGCGGTGCCAGTCCCAGCCGGCACTGCTGCCGAACACCGCACCGTCCTGGAGGAGTTGGCCGAGCCGTTGGCCCGCCGCTTCCGTGGTCCGCTGCACCGTCGATTCGCTGTAGCGCAGGCCCGTCTGCTTGTACAGGCTGCGCTCGGCGACCTTGCCAAAACTCTCCTTCAGACCGGCCAAGCTGAGCACTTCCTGAGCGGCTGGCGTCAAGCGCTGGCCCGACAGCCGCAACGTTTGGTCCCAGGGAAAACAGCCCTGATGACAGTGCGCACAATGGTAGTAGGCACGTTCCAGGCCGATGTCGCCCAGTAGGCTGCCGACCGTCTTGGGCCGATACGTTACGAACCGCGCCGCTTCCTGGCAGTGCGGGCAACTGATGCTGCACCCCTGGTACCCCCTTTTTTCCGCTCGGCGAGAGCGGTTTCCAGGGCCACGGCGCCGAGGGCATGGACGCGGTCGCGTACTTCGTATTCCGTTTTGCCGAGCAACTCCGCATCCGGCTTGCCGGCGAGCAAGCGGGCCAGCCGGAGGGTTTCCTCTTCAAACTTCTGGCGGAGGATGGCCGCAATGCGCTGGGCTTCGGCTTCTTGTTCGGCCGTGAGGGGAAGATCGTTCATGAGGGGTCTCCTGCCGCTGCGCCAGGGGGATTTTCCGGGTGCCACTACCGCTGCCCTTCAGGGTACCCATTTTCCACCTACTTTGCAGCTGCTCACCCTTTTCCGCGCGGCGGCGACGGAAGATGTCGCCTTGGACGGCGCGCCGTGGTACTTTCATCGGTGAGCCAGGCACAGTTAGCCGAAGCTGGCAGCGCAATTTCCGAGACCATCATGACTCCGAACGTCACCGAAATCACCCGGCTGGCCGGCGAGCATCGGCAGCAACTCGACGCTCTTTACAAGGAAATCGAGCGCGTCATCGTCGGCCAGCGGCTGCTGATTGAACGCCTGATCGTCGGCCTGCTGACCGGCGGGCATATTCTCCTGGAAGGCGTGCCCGGCCTGGCCAAGACGCTGGCCGTGCGCACGCTGGCCCAGGGCTTGCGCCTCAGCTTTCATCGCATTCAGTTCACCCCGGACCTGCTGCCGGCTGACGTGGTCGGCACGCAGATTTACAACCCGCGCTCGGGTGAGTTCACCGTCAAGAAAGGCCCGATCTTCGCCAACCTGGTGCTGGCGGATGAGATCAACCGCGCCCCGGCCAAGGTGCAGAGCGCGTTGCTGGAAGCCATGCAGGAAAAGCAGGTGACCATCGGCGAGAGCAGCCATGCCCTGGAGCAGCCCTTCCTGGTGCTGGCGACTCAGAACCCCATCGAGCAGGAAGGGACGTATCATCTGCCGGAAGCCCAGGTCGATCGCTTCATGCTGAAGCTCAAGATCGGCTATCCCACGCGCGCCGACGAACTGGTCATCCTCGAACGCATGTCGGCGGTCGAGCCGACCTTGACCGTACAGCCGATCCTCGCCGCGTCCGACATCTTCGCCCTGCGCCGCGTCATCGACCAGATTTACATGGACGACAAGATCAAGGGCTACATCGTCGATATCGTCCACGCCACGCGCCGGCCGGCGGAATATCAACTCGACATCGCGCCCTATATTCAGTACGGCGCTAGCCCGCGCGCCACCATCTTCCTGACGCGCGCGGCCCGGGCGCTGGCCTTTCTCGACGGCCGTGGCTACGTCACCCCACAGGACGTGAAAACCATCGGCCTCGACGTGCTGCGCCATCGCGTGCTCGTCACCTACGAGGCGGAGGCCGAGGACATCACCCCGGAAACCCTGCTGCAACGCATCTTCGAGCAGTTGAAAGTTCCGTGATCGTCCGTGGTTAGTCGCCAGTGGTCCGTGGCATTCGAGATTGAACCGGCGGTGTCGGTTGCCCTATCATGCCTCTGTCATTGCCACTGACCACTAACAATTGACCACTGACCAATATGAAACAAGTCCTCGTCTGGCTCGGCCCGCTGCCGATCTTCGGTTTCGGCATGATGCTGTTCGTCGCCTTCCTGGCCTGCACCTGGCTGATCGGGCGGCGCGCTGAAAAGGAAGGCATCGCCCGGCAACACCTCTACGACCTGGCCATCTGGATCTTCGTCGGTGGCATCGTCGGCGCACGCATCGTCTACATGATCCAGTACAACGTCCGGCTCCAGGATTTCTGGAAAATCTGGGAAGGCGGCCTGGTGTTCTACGGCTCGGCGGGCGGCGGCCTGGTGGGCTACCTCGCGGCCTACTGGTTCATCATCCGCAAGCACGGCCTTAGCACCTGGCAGATCGCGGATATCCTGGCGCCGGCCATCGCCCTGGGGCTGTGCCTGGGCCGCATCGGCTGCTTGCTGAATGGTTGCTGCTTCGGGCACGTGGCCTGCGCTGATTGCCCGGCGGTGCATTTCCCGCTGTCGGCCCCGCCGCGCTACAGCCTGGTCAACGCCGGGTTGCAAACGACGGCGGGTTTCACGGTCGAGAACCGCGAGACCGATCCGCGTTCGCTCGTCACCGCCGTCGAACCCGGATCAGCTGCTGAGCACGCCGGGCTGAAGGTCGGCGATCTGGTCACGTCGGTGGATGGGTTCCCCAACGACCTGAAACTGCTCGAAGTGTACGGCTCCGACGACCAGCTGGCCCGCTTGCAGCAGGCGCTGGACCGGAAGCCGGACCACGTCCTCTGGTTCGACGACAGCACGGGCACACGCAGCTGGCAGTACGGCATTGCCGATACCGACCAGTTCCAGGCGGCGCTGCGCGCCGCCCGACAAGCCGGTCTGAAGATCAACGTCTATGACTTTCTCTGGGACTACCTGACCTACCGCTGGCCGCGCGGCGAGGGCCGCTTGCAGCTGACCGTCGCCCGCCCCGACGGCACCACGCAGGCCCTGCCGGTCTTCGAGCCAAAAACACTCGGTCTGCACCCGACGCAGCTGTACGAAACCATCAGCATGGCCCTGCTGTTCGCGGTGCTGCTCGCCTGGGAACCATTCCGGCGGCGGCGCGGCGAGCTGATCGTGGTGCTGATGCTCTGCTACGCCGTGCATCGCTTCATCAACGAATCCCTGCGCAACGACACCAGCAAATACACACCGCTCGGCGAATCGCTGGCGCTGACGCTGTCGCAGTGGATCAGCATCCTGATCTTCGTGGCTGGCCTGGTGCTGCTGATCTTGCTGCTGCGCCGACCCGTCGATTTCCCGTCTGAACCGCCTGTCGACCAATCCGCGCCGGTCGCGCCGCCTCCCGAAGTAAAGCTCGGCGAAGCGTAAGCCATTGGCGAGCCAGGAGCGGCTTGGGTTGGCACGTCCCTCGGTACTCCGAGGGCGTGGTGGAGCGATTCGCACGCCCTCGGAGTACCGAGGGA
>JAEUIF010001490.1 GCA_016795185.1 Planctomycetia bacterium
GCGCTACGCCGCCGGCGCGTTCACGATTCATTATTTCGACCATCGCTTTCCGGTGGCCCCGCGCAGCTACTGGCTGATCCTCAGTCAGCGACTGGATGAACTCGAAAAGCTGCTGGAACCCGGCGCGGCGGCGCTGCTGGAATATCAGAGTATTCTGACGGCCCTGAAGAACCTGCCCGCCCGCACGGAGACCGATCCCGCCCGCCTGGCCGAACGCCAGCGCGAAAAGGAAGTCATCAAGCGGCGACTGGCGGCGCTGACGGCCGAAAGCTTCCTGGTCCGCGATTTCATCGAGGAGACGCTGACGCTCTTCAATGGCAAGGCCGGCGATCCCGCCAGCTTTAATTTGCTCGAACAGCTGCTCGACGCCCAGGCGTACCGCCTGGCCTACTGGCGGGTGGCGGCGGACGAGATCAACTATCGCCGCTTCTTCGACGTGAACGAACTGGCCGCCCTGAGCATGGAACGCCCGGAAGTGTTTCACGCCGCGCACCAGCTGATCTTCCGCCTGCTCTGGGACGGCAAGGTCACGGGCGTGCGCATCGATCATCCGGACGGTCTGTACGATCCGCGCGAAGACCTGGAACGCTTGCAACTGCACTTCGCCCTCGGCTGGGCGCGCAAGCTCTACGCCACGCGACCCGAGTTCCAGCACACCGCCTGGGAGGAACTCGCCGGGCCGCTGGAAGCTCGTCTGCGGGACAGTCTGCGCACCCCGCAACCGGGCACGGCGGCCCTGCCGTTGTACGTGGTCGTCGAGAAAATCCTGACCGGCCCGGAAGCGCTACCGGCTGACTGGCAGACCGACGGCACCACCGGCTATGAGTTTCTCAATCAGATCAACGGGTTGTTCGTGGATCAGCGCTTGTCCGGCGCCTTCACCCGGCTCTACCGCGAGTGGACCGACGACGATACGCGCTTCGCGGAGTTCATCTACCAGAACAAGCGGCTCATCCTGCAAATCGCGCTGTCCAGCGAGTTGCTGATGCTGTCGCATCAGCTAGACCGGTTGGCGCAGCGCAAACGCTGGTCGCGCGACTTTACCACCCACAGCTTGCGGCTGGCGCTGCGCGAGATCATCGCCTGCTTTCCCGTGTACCGCTCCTACATCGTGGATGTGCCAGTCAGCGCCAGCGATCAGCAGTACGTTGAGCGGGCGGTGCGCCGCGCCATGCTCCGCAACCCCGGCGTCAGTGGGGCATTGTTTCGCTACGTCCGCGACATGCTGCTGCTGCGCTCGCCCGAGGTGAACGATGCGCCCTATCACGCCGAGGTGCGCCGCTTCGTCGGCAAGTTCCAGCAGGTGACCTCGCCCGTGATGGCCAAGGGCGTGGAGGATACTTCCTTCTACGTCTGGCACCCGCTGCTCTCGCTCAACGAAGTCGGCGGCGAACCGGATCGCTTTGGTGTGCTGCCTGTCGGCCTGCACGGTTTCCTGCAAGAGCGCCGGCAGCGCTGGCCTTGGGGGCTGTCGAGCACGGCCACGCACGACACCAAGCGCGGTGAGGACGTGCGCGCCCGCATCAACGTACTCTCCGAAATGCCGGATGACTGGAGCGAAGCCCTCCAGCGCTGGAGCAAGCTCAACCAGCGGCACCGCGCGGAAGTCGATGAGACTCCCGCGCCGGACGCCAATGGCGAGTACCTGATCTATCAGACGCTGCTCGGCGTCTGGCCGAACGAGCCATTGGACACCGCCGAAGCACGCGAGCAGTTCGTGCAGCGTATCCAGGGCTATCTGGTCAAGGCGTTGCACGAAGCCAAGGTCCACAGCAGCTGGATCAATCCCAACGAGGCTTACGATACGGCGGTCTGCCAGTTCGCCGCGCGCATTCTCGATCCCGAAGTCAGCGCCGAGTTTCTGGCGGACTTCCAGCAGTTGCAGCGGCGGGTGCGCCACTACGGCGCGTTCAACTCGCTGGGCCAAACGTTACTCAAGATCGCGGCCCCCGGCGTGCCGGATGTCTATCAGGGCACGGAGCTCTGGGACCTGAGCCTGGTCGACCCCGACAACCGTCGGCCGGTCGATTACGAGGCCCGCCAGCGTTACCTGTCCGAATTGAAGGAGCAGGTGGCAACGCGCGGCGACGACCTGCGCCCGCTGGCGCGCGAACTGACGGCAGCCAAGGACGATGGCCGCATCAAGCTCTACTTGCTCTGGCGTGGGTTAAATTACCGACGCGCCCATGCGGGCCTGTTCACGGCAGGTGAGTACCTGCCGTTGGAACCTGCGGGCGCGCTGGCGGACCATGTTTTCGGTTTCGTGCGCCGCGCGGGCGATCAATTGGCGCTGGCGGCCGTACCCCGCCTGTTGACTCGTGTGTTGACCACGGAGCAGGCGCCCTGCGGTACATTGATCTGGAAGGACACTGCGCTGAAGCTGCCGGCGGAAGCCAAGGGACTTCGATGGCGCAATGTGTTCACCGGCGCGGTACTCGATGGACGTTCCACGAGTGACCTGCCCATGAGCCAGGTCTGCGCGGACTTTCCGGTGGCGCTGCTGCTGGCGGAATAACGAAGGATTAACGACGGCTGTTGGTAATTCCGTCTTCTGGCGACGAATCGCTTGGGTGCCATGCCCACGGCTTTGCGTGGGCATGAGAGCGTGCAGGATGCACATGCCCACGCAAAGCCGTGGGCATGGCGCCCAGACAGATTATCGACGGCGCAACAAGTCCCTTTACACCGCGCTAGACGGCAGACTGGGCAACATGGGTCCGCGGCTCCAACCGTCGTCCACCCAGTTCCACATAGAGCGGTCCGTGGCTGCGCAGTACCGTTAGCGCCTGTTCGGGCTGGTCGGTGCGGACCACGACCAGCGTGCGGCCCGCCCGCAAATCCTCGGCATAGTTCAGGGTCGCTTCCTCCGCAATGCCCATTGCCACGAACGGCCCGGCGAAGGTGCCGAGCGCCGCGCCGGCCGCGGCACCGGTCGTCAAGCCGAGCAGCAGACCGCCGCCCAGCACGGGACCAATGCCCGGAATGATAGACAGTGCCGCCGCGCCGACTACTGCTCCGGCTGCCGCGCCGGTCACCGCGCCGGCGGCAGCACCGTTGGCCGCCTTCTCTTCCAGGTCTTCCGTCTCCGTGGTTGCCTGGTGCAGATTTTCGCCCGGCGAGGCGATACCGATCTGTTCCTTCGGAAAGCCCGCGTGCCACAGTTCGTCGATGGCGCCTTCCGCCTTGCCGCGATGCTCGAAAACGCCGATCACCGGCACGAATTGGTTGTCGTTCATACAAGATTCCTCCTGGGCGAGTCCAAGGAAACGACAGTGGTGGGCGACCGTCATTTCAAGGAGGATTTAGTGCAAGATTCGTGCCGTCCGGCTGTAACCTCGAACGGTGTAGTGGCATCTAAAATCTGCATCGAGCATGCGGGAATGATGCTCGGTATAGTGAAAGTAGACCGTTCTCGAACGCCGCCATCGGGAGAACAACATGAAATTCTGGCCCTGGGGCTTGCTGTCCGGCGCTTCGGCCTTGCTGGTCGGCTGCGACCAACCCGCCCGCGCGCCGCTGCCGCCCATCGACGCCGCCGTGCCGTCCGTCCTCGAAACCGCGACGTTCGCGCTGGGGTGATTCTGGCATCCGGACTCCCAGTTTGGGAGCATTCCCGGCGTCGTGCGCACCCGCGTCGGCTACGCGGGCGGCCGGCACCCCGATCCGACTTACTACAACCTGGGCGACCATACCGAATCGTTCCAGGTGGACTTCGATCCGCAGCGAGTCACGTACGCGCAGCTACTCGACGTCTTCTGGCAATCGCACAACCACTGCGCGCGGCCCGGCAGCCGGCAGTATATGTCGGCGGTGTTCTGGCATGATGAACAGCAGTACGCACTGGCGGTGCGCACCCGCGAGCACGAAGCAACCAGGCGCGGCGCGCCGATCACCACGCAGTTGCTGCCAGTCGGCACGTTCTACCTGGCGGAAGACTATCACCAGAAGTACCTGCTGCGCCGGCGCGGCGAGCTATTTCGCGAGTTCGACGCCCTGTACCCCGATTGGCGGGAACTAACCGCCTCGACGGCGGCGGCCAAGGTGAATGGCTATCTGGGCGGCAACGGCGATGCCGTGCAGCTGGAGGAAGAAATCGGCGGCTTCGGCCTGTCGGAGCGCGGACAGCAAACCTTGCGCGGACATGTGCGGCGCGGGCGGTAACGCCAACCTCGCCGGGCCCGGCGGTGAGCAGGATGCAGGACCGGCCGCTGTGCTGGATTGGCGGCCGTTGCCGGGTGATGTCAGGCTATTTCGTGGTGCGGGGCGGTAGCAGCAACCGGCACCGGCCGTGGAGTCGCGTCGCCGTCTGTCCGTTTCCGGTCGATGAACCACTGAATCACATAGAAGAATACGGGCGTCAGGAAAATGCCGAACAGCGTCACGCCCAGCATGCCAGCGAAAACCGCGCTGCCGAGCGTGCGGCGCATCTCCGCTCCAGCCCCCTCCGCGAATACCAGCGGCACCACGCCGAGGATGAACGCCAGCGAGGTCATCACGATCGGCCGCAGTCGCAGGCCGCACGCTTCCAGAGTGGCTTCGCGGCGATCCGCTCCCGCCAGCCGGCGCGTCCGTGCAAACTCGACGATGAGGATGGCATTCTTGCACGCCAGACCGATCAGCACCACGAAGCCCACCTGCGTGAAGATGTTGATGTCGGTGCGCGCCAGCAGCACGCCGGCCACCGAGCAGAGCAGGCACATGGGCACCACCAGAATGACCGCCAGGGGCAGCGACCAACTTTCGTACTGAGCGGCGAGGACCAGGAACACCAGCACCACGCCCAGCGCGAAGACCACGAGCGCGGTGTTGCCCGTTTGCAATTGCAAGAGCGCCAGTTCGGTCCATTCGGCGCGCATCGCCCAGCTTAACTCGCCTTCGGTCAGGTCTTGCAGCGCGTGAATGGCCTGGCCCGAACTGACGCCCGCCGCCGGCGTGGCGTTGATCGGCACCGCCGGGTAGAGGTTGTAGCGGATGATGAGCACCGGCCCGCTGACGCCGCGCACGGTGGCCAGGCTGCTGAGCGGGACCATGTGGCCGCTCTCGCTGCGCACGCGCAGCTGTTTCAAGTGCTCCACCTGCTGGCGATAGCCACCGTCGGCCTGCACGATCACCTGCCAGGTACGGCCGAAGCGGTTGAAGTCGTTGACGTACAGCGAGCCCAACGCCACCTGTAGTGTGCCGAAAATCTCGCCGATGGACACGCCCAGCGACCGCGCCTGCGTCCGGTCGATGTCGAGATACAACCAGGGCGTATTGGCCCGAAAGCTCGTGAACAGGTCGTGCAGCTCGTGGCTCTGGCTGCCCTCCTCGACGATGCGCTCGGCCACTTCCTGGAGCGCGTCGAGCGGCGCATCGCCCCGGTCCTCGACGATGATCTTGAAGCCGCCCGCCGTGCCGAGCCCTTCGAGCGCCGGCGCGCCGAAGACGTTGATCGAACCGTCCGGCACCTCGGCTTGCAGCGCCTGCTGCAAGCGCGAGGCGATGGCTTCGCTGTTCAGTCCCGGCCCGTGGCGGCGCTCAAAGTCGTCGAGCATCACGTACATCGAACCGAAGTTCGGCGCGTTGGCGTTCAGTAGAATCGACTGCCCGGCGATGGCGACCGTGTGCTTGACGCCCGATGTCCGCAGCGCGGCTTCCTCGATCTGCTTGACCACCCGCTGCGTCCGCGCCACCGAAGCGGCATCGGGCAGCTGCAAGTTGACGAGCAGGTAGCCCTTGTCCTGCGTGGGTATGAAGCCTTTGGGCGCGTTGACGAAGCCCAGGTACGTCAGCGCCATCAGTCCGCCGTAAATCAGCAGGACCAGCACGCTGACCCGCAGCAGCGCCGCCACGGTGCGGGTATAGCCGGCGGTCAACCGATTGAAGAATTGATTGAAGCCGTGGAACAGCCAGCCGAGCGCGGCGTTGAGCGGCCGACTGACGATCCAGCCGAGCAGCAGGCCCACACCCACCGCCGCCCCGACCTGCGCCGCGTAACTCGGCAACAGCCCGGTCAGCAGCGGCGGCAAGTATTCCCCGGTCAGCCAGGCGCCGACCAGCGGAAACACCAGCCGGGGCAGCGGCGGGGCCGCCTGAGCGCCGCGAGGACGCAACAGAAAAGCCGCGAGCGCCGGCGACAGCGTCAGCGAGTTGAAGCAGGAAATCAGGGTGCTGACCGCGATGGTCAACGCGAACTGCCGGAAGAACTGCCCGGTGATGCCGGCGATGAACATGCACGGCACGAACACCGCCGACAGTACCAGGCCCACCGCGATCACCGGCCCGGACACCTGCTCCATCGCGCGGATGGTCGCGTCGCGCGGCGACAGGCCGTGCTCGATGTGGTGCTCGACGGCTTCGACGACCACGATGGCGTCGTCGACGACAATGCCGATGGCCAGCACCAAGCCGAAGAGCGTCAGATTGTTGAGCGAGTAGCCGCAAGCCGCCATCGCCGCGAACGTGCCGACGATGGCCACCGGCACCGCCACCAGCGGAATAATGGCCGAGCGCCAGTTCTGCAAGAACAACAGCACGACGACCGCGACCAGCAACACCGCGTCGCGCAGGGTCTTGAAGACCTCGTGAATCGATTCGCGGATGAACGGGGTGGTGTCGTAGACGATCTCGAAGTCCACGCCCTGCGGAAATCGGCCGCGCAGCTCTTCCATTTTCTGTCGCACTAGGTTCGCCGTCTCCAGGGCATTGGAACCGGGCAACTGGTAGATCGACAGCGCCACCGACGGGTTGCCGTCCAGGGTGCAGGTCTGGTCGTAGACCTGCGCGCCCAGTTCGATGTTGGCCACGTCGCGCAACCGCACCAGCCGGCCGACGGCGTCGTTCTTGACGATCAGGTCGGCGAACTCCTCGACCTCGATCAACCGGCCCATGCTCGACATGGTGAGCTGAAACGCCAGGCCGGACAGGACGGGCGGCTGACCGATCTGGCCGGCGGCCACCTGCGTATTCTGCGTTTCCACCGCGCGGACGATGTCGCCCGTGCTGATGTTCCGCGCCGCCATCTTCACCGGGTCGAGCCAGAGCCGCATGCTGTAGTCGCGCTGGCCGAGGTAGGTGATGTCGCCGACGCCCGCCAGACGTGACAACTCATCCTTGAGCTGGATGGTCGCGTAGTTGGAGAGGTAGAGGTTATCGCGACTCCGGTCGGGCGAATGCAGGTTGACAATCATCAGCACGCTGGGCGACTTCTTCTTGACGGCCACGCCGCGCCGTTGCACCAGTTCGGGCAAACCCTGCTGGGCCAGTGCCACGCGGGTTTGCACCAGCACCTGCGCGATGTTCAAGTTCGTGCCGTGCTGAAAAGTGATGGTCAGCGTGTAGTTGCCGTCGTTGGTACATTGCGAGGACATGTAAAGCATGCCCTCGACGCCGTTGACCTGCTGTTCGATCGGTGCGGCCACGGTGGCGGCCACCACCTTGGAATTGGCGCCGGGATAGATCGCGGAGACTTCCACCGTCGGCGGGGTGATGTCCGGATACTGCGCCACCGGCAAGCCGAACAGCGCCACCCCGCCCGCCAGGGTGATGATGATGGACAGCACCGACGCGAAGATCGGCCGATCGATGAAAAAACGCGCGAACATGCAAGCGGACCTCTGCACTTCCGAATCTGGCGAGCGGCGGGCGTAAGCCCGCTGTTTGTCACTGCGGGCGGCTGACTGTGCCAACAGCGGGCTTACGCCCGCCGCTCGCCTGGCGACTGCTTTCGCGTAGCGCCGCGGAACAGCAACCGCTGGCCAAACCGGAACATGCCCCGCAGCGTCAGCAGCTGCAACGACATCTCGCCGAAGCGCTGCATCCACCGCGACGCGAATAGTCGGGTTTCGCCCAACCAATCGATGACGTAGAAGAACACCGGCGTGAAGAAGATGCCGAAGAGCGTCACGCCGATCATGCCGCTGAAGACGGCGGTGCCGAGGGCGCGCCGCATTTCGTGGCCGGCCCCGTGGGCCAGCACCAGCGGCGTCACGCCGAGCACAAAGGCCAGCGAGGTCATGATGATCGGCCGCAACCGCAAGCGGCAAGCGGTCAGCGTGGCTTCGCGGCGGTCGATACCCTGCTCGCGCAGGCTGCGGGCGAACTCAACGATCAAGATGGCGTTCTTGCTGGCCAACCCAATCAGCACCACGAAGCCGATCTGCGTGAAGACGTTGATGTTCATCCGTGCCGCGAAGACGCCGGCGATGGCGCTGAGCAGGCACATCGGCACGACAAGAATGACCGCCAGCGGCAGCGACCAGCTTTCGTACTGCGCGGCGAGGACCAGGAAGACCATGGCGCTGCCCAAGGCGAAAAGCGCCAGGCCGGTATTGCCGGCAGCCAGTTCGAGATACGACAGGTCAGTCCATTCGGTGGCCATCGCGCCGGGCAATTCGCGGTCGGCCAGTTCGCGCATCAGGTCGATGGCCTGGCGCGAGCTATAGCCCGGAGCCGCCGCCCCATTGATGGTGGCGGCCGGGTACATGTTGTAGCGCGTCAGCACCAGCGGGCCGTTGACTTCGCGGACGTCGGCGACCGAACCCACCTGCACCATCTGCCCTTCGCGGTTGCGGATCTTCAGCCGCTTCAGGTCGCTGACCTGATCGCGGAAGCCGTAGTCCGCCTGCACGATCACCTGCCAGGTGCGGTCGAACTGGTTGAAATCGTTGATGTAGAGCGAGCCTTCGTAGATACGCAACGTATCGGAAAAATCGCGCAAGCTGATGCCGCGCGTCATGCACTGTCGCTTGTCGGGCTCGATCTTCAGTTGCGGGACGTTCGCGCGAAACGCCGCGAACAGCCCGGTCAGGCCGGGCGTTTCGTTGCCCTTGCGGACCAGGTTTTCGACCTGCTGCTGCAAGGCGACCGGCCCCAGGTCGCCGCGGTCCTCGAGCACGAACGTGAAACCGCCGGCCCGGCCGACGCCGCGCAGGGGCGGCGGCGTGAAGATGGCCACGTTGCCGTCAAAGACCCTCGCGGTGATCTCGGCGCGCAGCCGGGCGGCGATGTTCTCGCAATGCAGCGATGGATCGCGCCGATCAGCGTAGTCCTTCAGGTTGAGGAACATCGAGCCGAAGTTCGAGCCGTTGGCGCTGAGCACGAACGACTGGCCGGAAATAGACGTGGCATGCCGAATGCCCGGCGAGCCGATGCAAATATCCTCGACCTGGTGCAGCACCGCGTTGGTGCGTTCCTTGGATGCGGAATCCGGCAACTGCACGCTGACGAGCAGGTAGCCGATGTCCTGCGGCGGAATGAAACCCTTCGCCGTGTGCCGAAAGCCCAGATAGGTCAGCCCCAGCAAGCCGGCGTAGATCAGCAGGATCAGCAGACTGGTCCGCAGCACCACGCCGACTACCTTCGTGTAGCCGACCGTGATGCGCTTGAACAGGCGGTCGAAGGCACGGAACAACCAGCCCAGCGTCGCGTTGAGCGGGCGGCTCAGCAGCCAGCCGGCGACCGCGCCGATCAAGAGCGCTGCGGCCAGCCGCGCGGTTTCGCCGGGCAACCAGACCGCCAGCGGCGGCGTCAGGAATTCCCAGGCCAGCCAGGCGCCGGCGACAGGGAAGGCGATCCGGGGCAGCGGCGGCGCTGCCTGCGCGCCGCGGGGCCGCAACAGAAAGGCCGCCAGCGCGGGCGACAGCGTCAGCGAGTTGAAGCACGACAGCAGTGTACTGACCGCGATGGTCAGCGCGAACTGCTGGAAGAACATGCCGGTGATGCCGGCGATGAACATGCACGGCACGAACACCGCCGACAGCACCAGGCCCACGGCGATGACCGGCCCGGACACCTGATCCATCGCCTTGATGGTCGCGTCGCGCGGCGACAGCCCTGCTTCGATGTGATGCTCGACCGCCTCGACGACGACGATGGCGTCATCGACCACGATGCCAATGGCCAGCACCAGGCCGAAGAGCGTCAGGTTGTTGAGCGAGTAGCCGCAGGCCGCCATCGCCGCGAACGTGCCGACGATAGCCACCGGCACCGCCACGAGTGGGATCAGCGCCGAGCGCCAGTTTTGCAGGAATAGCAGGACGACCGCGGCGACCAGCAGAATCGCGTCGCGCAGCGTCTTGAACACTTCGCGGATCGATTCGCTGGTGTAGGGCGTGGTGTCGAACGAAATGTCGGATGACAGGTCCTCGGGAAAATTCTTCTTCAGCTCTGCCATCTTGGTGAGAATGCGGTCGCGCGTGTCAAGGGCGTTGGCGTCCGGCGACTGGAATATGATGAGGAAGGCCGTGCTCATGCGGTCGAACCGGCAATCGACCTCCTGGCTGCGCGAGCCCAGTTCCACGCGGCCCACGTCGCGCAGGCGCACCACCCGGCCGTCGGGCGTGGACTTGACGATGATCTGCTCGAAGTCTTCCGGCTCCGTCAGCCGGCCCTGGAGGTCGATGGTGATCTGAAAATCCGCACTGCCGACACCCGGTGGCTGGCCGATCTGCCCGCTGGCCAGGTCGTCGTTCTGCTCGCGGATCGCCTGCACCAGTTCGGCGGGCGTCAGGCCGCGCGCCGCCAGTCGATTCGGATTCACCCAGATGCGGATGCTGTAGTCGCGCTGGCCCAGCATGACGATGTCGGTCACGCCCTCGACGCGCAACAGTTCGTCGCGGATATAACGCAGCGTGTAGTTCGACAGGTAGAGTTGATCGTAGCGGCCCTGAGGGGAGACGATCGCGAAGCCCATCAGCGGATCGGGCGAGCGCTTGCGCACGGTGACGCCGGTTTGCTTGATGACGTCCGGCAGCGTCGGTACGGCCAGTGCCACGCGGTTCTGCACCAGCACCTGGGCCATGTCCACATCCACGGACTGATTGAACGTGACGCTCAGGCTGTAGACGCCGTCGTTGGTGCAGGATGAGGACATGTAGAGCATGCCCTCGACGCCGTTGACCTGTTGCTCGATGGGTGCAGCCACCGCTTCGGCCACGTCGCGGGCGCTGGCCCCTGGATAAGTACAGGTGACCGACACCAGCGGCGGCGAGACGCGCGGAAACTGCGCTAAGGGCAGCGAAAACACGCTCACCGCGCCGGCCAGCGTGATGACGATGGACAGCACCGAGGCGAAGATCGGCCGGTCGATGAAGAAACGCGAAAACACGCGCCGAACCTCGATGGAGACCGCTGACGCAATCTAGTGAAATACCAAGGGACTCGTT